>JALYYE010000047.1 GCA_030946735.1 Candidatus Dormiibacterota bacterium | reverse complement strand
GTGCCATCCTGAAATTGGTCATCGTTGTGGTCCTCCATGTGTTGGTCTAGACAACTCACGTGGAACCACACGGTGGCCCTTCTTGTCAACGGGCCCCGGAATTTACACCACTACTTGCTACTCAACTGGGGCCACCTTGAAGGCGATGGCTGGTCCGACTGGATTCGCACCCCTGATCTGTCTCTGACTAGCTGATAAAGCGCGAGTTCGCGCTGTTGTTAAGAATCGATCAAGCATTCGTTCAGTCGCGCGTTCATCTGGATCTAACTGGCGGCGGATCTTTGTTCTCGGGATATTCCCGAGAGGGAGCGCAGCGGCGCAGCCGCGATGTCCGCGCCCTAGCGGCGTTGCGGTTCGTCAGCCTGGTCGCAGGTTGGCTGCCAGCCACGGTGTGAAAATCCCCTAGTAGCCACGGTTTGAAATTCCCCACCTGAGGACGGCTTAACCGATCCACGGTTTGAAAATGGCCCGCCGCAGGTGAGAGGGTTGCTCCTGTCGCAGCCAACGTTGCAACAGGGAGGTACCGCGGGTGGTCGGGATGGAAGAGTATCTGGACGTTCGGGAGCTGTGGCGGACGGGCAAGAGCGTCAGCGAGATCGCCCGCCTGACGGGGCGCGACCGCAAAACGGTGCGCCGTTTGGTCCAGGGCAAGCGCCGGAGCCGCGGGCGCCGCGAGTGGTGAGCTCGAAACTGGATCCGTTTCGTGACTACTTGCTGCAGCGGTTGCTGCAGGACAAGGTGAGCAACGCCGCGGTGCTCTTTGACGAGATCCGCGCTCGCGGGTACACGGGTGGCCGGAGCATCCTCTGGGAGTTCTTGCAGCCGCTCCGGTCGCTGCTGGAGGACAAAACCACGGTGCGCTTCTGAGTTGGCTAAACTGGCTTGCCCTCGGGATCAGGCTGGACCTCAAGCCGCCGGGCCGATGATGCGCGCGATCGAAGTGGCTGTCAGCCCAACTCCCGCAACCATCGAGATCGCCAGCACGACGAACCGCCAGGCTCCGTCGTGCGGCACCCGGGCGAGCACTGCGCCGGCCAGGATGCCCAGCACAACGAGGCTCTTCGTGAGACCGATACCGGTCCCGGGATCCACAGCTCCGATCAGCGCGCGCACCGTCGTGATCAGCAAGGACACGAGCAGGAATACTCCGACCAGGAGGGACAGGGCGACCAGGAGCGTCAACGCCTTGCGACCGGCACCCTCGGACCCGGACGCACCCAGGGATGCTCGGTGCAGTTCTGTCGCGAGGCGATCGATCAGCGCTCCAAAGAGGATGAAGAGCCCACCAAACAGCGCGACATTAATGGCGGGGGTTCCGAAGCGGCGGAAATCGGGGTTGTCCGGGGTGATCACCGTGAAACCCAGCAGCAGCACCAGCAGCACGCCGAACCCGATTCCTCGCCACCTACCCAGCGGCGTGAGCCACGGTCGCAGAGCCGCGTGGACACCTCCGCCGATAAGGCCGTGTAAGACACCACCGAAGAGAATGAGCCCGATGGTGCCCTGGACTGTGATGTCACCGACAGCGTCGCCGTCGTTAGTCATCATCCCGGCGAATGCGGGCCCGATAGCGATGGCGATAAGCCGAAACACGAGCCGGGCAACCAGGCCACCGACGACGATCCCGGCCAGCGCCCCTGCCAGCAGACTGACGCCAACCGAGCGGCCGGACCGTATGAGTTCCGCTCTCACGCCAGTGAAGGATGCTGCGCGGCCAATCCGGCGAGGTCATGCTGAACCTGGACCAACAGCTGGCACATGGCTTGCGGAGGTTGGTTGAGCAGGCTCCGTCCGAAGGCCGCAATGGTCATCAGTTCAATCTCGTTGGGGGAGTCCTAGCGGGGTGACGGCGTAACAGCGCTCTCCGTGGGCGGCCTTGCGGAGGGCCGGCCTCCATCAGGGTCTTTAGATTCTCCGCAGCAGTCTCGAACTGCTTCCTGGTCGCACGTACGATCACCGACTCGGCGAGCTTGAAAAAGCCCCTGCTCTCGCCTCGATACACGGTGGCGAGCCTGGTGCCGCCATCGACCTCCTGCAGTCTGTGGTCGACCTCGAGGTAGAACGGTCCGGAGATCGGCTTGGTGGCGAACCTCTCATTCGCGACAAAGTCGGTACATTCCGCCACCGACCCAATAGGGCGCCCCAGGAACTTTCCGACAAAGAGAATCGTGCTGCCCACGCCGAGTGGGCCCTCACTGGTCTTCCGCGCCTCCCTCAGGTTCCGGTTCCAAAGAGAAGCTTTCTCGAAGTCGACGAGATAGGCGAAGACCTTGTTCGCGGGCCGGTTGATGACAGTCACCATGTCAAACTCGTTCATAGTCACCTCGATCGAGGAATGCGTCGATCCTCAAGGCGCCAATTGTAGTCATTTGGGGCAATGAGCCATGGGGCGGTTTGTTTCGCGCACATGACTCGTTCGGGAGTCCCTCCATAAGCTCCTCGGGGCCACCGAACCAAGGCATAATGCTCCATGAATGCGGACCGCGGCTTGGCTCCTCGTCGGCGGGCTCCTTGCCTTCGGCTTCGGCGCCACGATTGCGGTGCGTTGGCTTGAAGTCTGGTTTTCGGGCCGGCGGCAATACCACAGCCTGGTGCTCAAGTCCGACGGCCCCCTCTGATCCTGGGGGTCCAACGGGGTCATCGTCTTCCAGGTTGTCGGTATCGACTGACGGCCACGCCGGCACCGGTTGTGTCGCGCCGGGATACGCGGCACGCGTCGTGGAGGCAACGATAGCCAGCAGCCAACTTATCCCCCCTTACTGCGCACGCGCTAGGCAGTCAGATGTTCGCTAGGGGGCCCACCACTAGGTGGTGGAAGTGGGTTCGAGCCGCCAATCGCGTCTCCGAATAGGGCCTCGTCCCAACGCGCTCCGCCAGCCCCGCGCTGTTAAGAAGTCATCAAGGATTCGTCCAGTGACGCGATCATCTGGATGAGGTCAGTTGATCGAGACATAGAACGAAGCGCCTTGGACCCAGGTCAACCGGGCTGGGAGGTATCTTCCTTGCGCTCGGCTGGCGGCAGGACACAATTAGCGGAGCGCCGACGACGAGAAGGCCGGGGCGTTACCGTACCTGATAGGCAACGCGCTTCTTGTTTTCAACGGCCTCAACCCCTGCCTGGTGGCAGCTCCCATTCCCCATGCAGTAAGGCTCAGCGACTTATGGAGCTGGATTTCCCTCACGCGGACTCGATAGATTTCTCGCTGAGGGCGTCTCTAAGCACCTCCATCAGTTTGGGGCGCCCAGACGGTACGTTGGTGTCCCGCCAGCGTTGAACTTCACCGATGGCCCAGGTAGCCCACGCGATGTCCGCCTGCGCGTGAGCCCAGATCATGCGGTACGCCACGACGCAGATGTGGACGCGCTGGGGAAACGGGTCCTCGCCCCTCAGGTACTCCTGGAAAATCGCACTGAGCGCCGTCTGTTTGCTTTCTGCCTCGTCTCGAAACCGGCGGAGCGTGACGAGCAGATCAGCCTTCGAGCCGTTCGCGGCAAACATCAGTTTGACCAGCGCCTCCGATTCCATGCGCGAGCCGCTCGCCGGCATCCGCAGCCACTGCTCGAGGGCCTTCCGCCCAGCAGGCGTGATCTCATAAAGTGTTCGCCTTCGGCTTCCTTGGGGCTGCTGGCGAGCCCGCGCGAATCCCCCCTCGACCAGCCGCTTGGGTTCGGCATACAGATTGCTCTCGGCGCGAGGCCAGAAATAGTGAAGATTCCTCCGCATCTGCTTGGCTAGCTCGTACGTCGACCAGGGGCGGATCCCCAGCAGGCCGAGGATCGCGTACGACGTGGTCGTGAGCTCGCGCGCCACTCTTGACAAATACTCCTAGCAGGAGTATGACATACTCCTAACAGGAGCAGCTTACAGGAGACGCCATGGAAGCCGTCCTCAAGGGGACCGTGCGCGATGCCGAGCCGTCTGACGCGGCGGCCGTGGCTGCCATTGGTAGGGTCGCCGTGCCCGACACCTTCCGGGACCTCTGCCACCCGTCGGTGATCGACAGCATCGTGGCGCAGAGTTACGCCCTCCAGGCCGTTCGCGACTGCATAGCTGATTGCCGAGCGGCCGCGGATGCGCATTTCCTGGTGGCAGAACGGGACGGCCGGGTCGTGGGGTTCCTGCACTACGACGCCGCGGGAGCCGAACCCGAACTCCACCGTATCTACCTCGAGCCGGCGCTCAAACGCCAGGGGATCGGCAGCGCCCTGATGAGCGAATTGCACCGACGCCTGGCACCGGGTGCCATGTATTTACTCATGGTCGTGGCCGACAACCGGCCCGCGGTCGCCTTTTACCAGCGTCACGGCCTCGTCGAAGAGGCGCGGGTCGACGGCCCTTCGTACATGAACGAGCACATGGGAGTGAACTTCCCACCAGACACCCCACCAGTACCTGCGCTGGTGCTGCGCTACAGAAAGAGCAGACCACCGACCCGCCAGTCCGCGTAACACAAGGAGGTCAACCAATGAGCGTCTATCTCGTCGACCGAAATCTGCCGGGGATCACGATGGATCAACTGGCCGCGGCCCAAAAGTCGGCCATCGAGACAGCCCGCCGATTCACTGAGGAGGGGAAACCTGTTCGCTACATCCGCAGCACCTATGTGCCGGGCGAGTCTCATTGCATGTGCCTCTTCGAATCCGGCAGCGAAGCGCTAGTGCGTGACGTCAATCAAACAGCGGGAATTCCCTTCACCCGAATCCTCGAGGCGCACGACCTGACGCCCTCGGCTACGGTTTCGAAAGAATAGTGAGACGCTGTCATTTTC
>JALYYE010000405.1 GCA_030946735.1 Candidatus Dormiibacterota bacterium | reverse complement strand
AGCTGGTGCCGGGACAGGGACTCGAACCCTGACGCCCTTACGGGCAGGCGATTTTAAGTCGCCAACGTCTACCTATTCCGTCATCCCGGCGCGAGCAACATTGTAGGGTGGCTGCTCTTGTTTTCCCGGGCGTTCTGCGCTAGTCTGCCTGACCTGGATGGAACGGTCTGCTGCTCGGCTGACGGCCGTCGTCATCGTCATCGCCGCTTTGAGCAGCACGCTGGGCTCGGCGGCCACCGCCTGCTGGGGGTCATAATGGGCGCTCCCAACGGCACCGCTTACGCCGAGATGCCGAAGGTGCTGGACTACGGCTTCCGGCTGCTCGGCGTCATCCAGTAGCCATTGCGCCACTCACATTTCATCTAAGCCTCTATGGCTACGGCGATGGCGTGCGAGGGCTACCGTGCGGTTGTGATCGGTCGGCGCATCACCCTCGGCCTCGCCATTGGCATACTTGTGGCGGGCGCCACCGGCGCGGTGATGCAACCCGGTTTCGCCACCAGGGTGATGACCGTCGAAGCAGGTATCCAGCAGACGGTCGGCGTCGAGCTTGCGGTTGGCGGAATCTATCTCGAAGAGTCTGGCATCCCACTGCCCGTGCCGTCGGAGGTCTCCATCGGGTATCTCGGTCAGCGCTTGCGCGGGAACCCGCTGGCCCTGGTAGCGAGCTGGCTCGGGCTCACGCTGCTGATCATGCTCGGATCGACCAACCTGTTCGGCGCGTCGCGCCGCTTCGGGCCGCGCCTGATCGCTGGCCGCCTCGGGACGGCGTTGCACATGACGCCATCCGGTGTCGAGCGTGCGCGGCGCTGGTTTCAGCGCTGGGGCCCGCTCGCCATCGGCGCCTCGCGCTACGTCCCGGGGTTGCGCTGGGGCATGGCGGTCGCCTGTGGCACCCTTGGCGTCACCTATCGGACCTTCTGGTTGAGCACCGCCATCTCCGCCGCGATCTGGTCGGGCGTGCTGCTCACGCTCGGGGTCACCGTGGGCGACGCGGTCGGTCGCGTGATCGCCGAGCATGCCTGGATCGGCGTGCTGTTACCGCTCCCCGCCGCCGCTGCAGTCACGACGGGACTCGTGCGCCTTGTGCTTCAGCGCCGGTCTTCGGCTCCGGCCACCGTTGCTGGTCACATTTCCAACCTCGGCGGTGCTTAGCAAGGGGATGACTGAGCCGTCCTGACGACCCATGACCTGTCGAAGACCTACGGCACTCGGCCAGCGGTCAAGAAGCTCAATATCGAAGTCGAGCGCGGCGAAATCCTTGGATTCCTCGGGCCCAACGGCGCCGGCAAGACGACGACGATCCGGATGGCCCTTGGACTTATCCGGCCCACCTCGGGCAGGGTCGAGGTGCTCGGCCGTGACGTCGCCCGCTATGGCGCAAGAGTCCTGCCGCGCGTCGGCGCGCTGGTCGAATCGCCGGCGCTGTATCAGTACATGTCGGGGCGGGACAACCTGCGCGCCTTCGCCTCCGTCCTCGGGGGTGTCGAGCGAGCCCGCCTGGACAACGACGCGACGCATGCGCTGGTCGTGATTGGGATCTACGCCGCCGTCTTCCTCGCCGTGTCTATGGTGCTGACCCGGCGACGCGACGTCCTCCAGTAAGGTCCCCAGGCCCGGCGGGTCGCATCGATGCGCGCCGGCTGACGACGAGGGCCAGCGCGCCCAAGCCAAGAACTACAGCGGCAAGGCCGACCAGCCAGCCGATCACCGGGATCAGCCCGACCACGGTGAGGACGAAGAGCCCGCCGAGGAGCGCCAGTGCGTCGTGGTACCGGCCCCAGCCCAGCCGGGCGAAGATCAGCCGCCCCAGCAGGAATCCGGAAATGGCGAAACCGATCGCCAGCGCCAGGATCCAGAGCGGGACCAGCAAGAGCCCCAGCCACCAGCCTCCGATGAAGATCCCAATGATGAAGACGATCAGCGCGACGATCGGCGTGATCACGAGGATGGCGGCCCCGATGCCGAGGCTCGCCCACGGTTCCGCCCGCTCGGTGTCGATCGCGCGCGAGCTAAATCCCGGAAGAAGGAAGATCAGAAGCAGGCCGAGGGCAAAGATCCCAATCAGCCCTCGCAGCCAGCCGAGAAAGCCATTGCCCGCGTCGCCTCCCCGATCCGTGGGAGTGTGCCGGGTGGTCGTTCCAGCGACGCGCGCGCCGTTGAGCAGCTCGGCTGAAGTGTTGCTCGTGTAGTCCAGGTTGCCGCCGACCTGCGCCCCATCGAGCTTGAGATGGTCGACCCGGCCGCGAACGTCGCCCCCGACGCGGTTGCGGAGGGTCAGGCTTCCCGATGACATCCGGACCCGCCGAGCGATCGGAGCCGACACGGTCGCGGTGCCGCCGGCCACCACGAGGTCGCGGCCGATGGTGGCGGAGGATCCGATGTCGATCATGCCGCCGGTGACGACGATGTCCTGCGCGACCGGCCCGTTCACTGTGATGTTGCCGCCGGCGGCAATGATGCTGCCGGCCACCCGGCCGGTGACTGTGATGGTGCCGCCGCCGATGATCAGGTCGCGGGCAACATTGCCGGATACCGTGATGGTCCCACCAGCGGCGATCACGCTGCCGTTGACGGTCCCGCTGACACTGATCGTGCCGGCGCCGGCGTAGACGTCGTCGTTGACTGTCTCACCGGGACCGATGGTGACGTCGGAGCCCTGCCGGAGATCGGCGGCCGCCGCCTCAAGCGGCAGCGAGCCGAGCAGTGCCGCGACCATGATCGACCCGCCCAGCGCCGCCA
>JALYYE010000398.1 GCA_030946735.1 Candidatus Dormiibacterota bacterium | reverse complement strand
TTCCGGATGCCCGGAAAATCATTCTCGTGCAGGACAACTCTCCGCGCGCCGGGGGCGTCCGGAGCGCTCCGCTCAACACCCACAAGCCAGCTTCCCTCTACGAAGCTTTTTCTGCGCCGAAGCAAGGTGGCTCGTCGAACGGTTCGAATGGCATTACACTCCAAAGCATGGCAGTTGGCTGGATATGGCCGAGTCCGAACGCGGCGTCCTTTCGTCCCAATGCCTCGATCGCCGCATCCCAGACAACCAAACCCTCATCAATGAAATCGCCGCTTGGGAGGAGGATCGAAATGCTAACCCCGATTGGCCGTTCACCACCCCCGAAACACGTATCAGACTCAAGCATCTCTACCCGTCAATCTGACTGAATCGGGCCCCTAGGGTTCCAGACCTCGATGAAAACCAAGTCGCCGGGGTGGATGTCCGGAAAGCTGACCCGGGTCTCATTGAAGGGGAACCATTCGATCCACGCCGAGTAGAACGATGCGGTCGTGCCGCCGCTGCAAAAGGCGTCCACCTCGACACCAGCCTGGAGGACGTCATTCGAGCCATTGCCGTCGATGCCAGGCCAATGCGAGGAATAATCCCACCCTCCGGTGCATGAACCGAATGCTTGTTGCGCAGTCGGCACGACAAACTCACGATGATTGCCTCGACCGCGAACGGCTTACCTCTGGAGACAATACTTGGGCCGCTCCAGTTGGAGGAGGTCGCCACAACAACGTTGTTCGAGATTGCCCCCTAATTTTTGTCCAAGTTCGGACCGATAACCTTTTTAGTTTTGATTGGACCGTTGGAAATATTTGTCTGCGTGAGCACCGGCGCAGCAGCGCGGTTCCGTGGTCCGTCTACCGCCTTTTTCCACTGTTCATAGGCCTTAGGGGCGGCGCTGGGATCGGGCGCTGGCGGGATGGCATATTGCTTGCACGCTGCTGGCGATGCCGTCAGCGGATTGAAATCTGCCGGCGGGGCGGCGACCACGCTGACCCCCACCGGGCGGGTGGCGACGGTGCCGCCCGGCGGAGAAACATTAGCGGGCAACGCAGGCGTGCCCTGCGCATGTGCCGATGTCAGCATCGCTGCGGACAAAAGTGCCGCTCCTCCGAGATAAAAGTGACGGGTATGCATTATTTCGTCCTCCATTAACTCTGGCATCCACGATACTAGCCGGGAGCGGGCTGCCCAGCTTGGTACGTTTGGGCCTGCAGCTCGCCAGCTATGTCGCCATTGCTGCCATTCTCTATGCGCCAGACACGCTTCGTTCGCGCCGATTGCAGCCCATCACGCGCCGCCGTTACCGGAACCGGGCCGGGCGGAGACCGCTTGACCATGGGCCTTTGAACCGTCACCGTGACCCTTCACACTTGGTGCGGGGCGCGCCGGAGCGTCCAAAACTTTGTGGAGGTGTCGCCATGGCAGCAGTCGATGAAAAGACGGTACTTGCGCTAGTGGCCCGAGTCATCTAAAAAGTAGGATAGAGATGCTTTAGCTTGATGCGGGCGTCTTCTGTTGTGAACTGCCAATCGGCTTTGGCGTGATGTTTGTTGCGATCCTTTTCCCATGCAGCAATTTCCTTGGACAAGGTTTTCTGGTCTGGGATGCGGCGGTCGAGACATTGGTTTGAGAGAATGCCAAGTTCGGATTCGGCCATATTCAACCAACTGCCGTGTTTAGGGGAGTAATGCCACTCGAAACGTTCGACAAGCCGTCTGGCCTCGGCGGGCGGGAAGGCTTCATAAAGCGAGGCTGGTTTGTGGGTATTCAAATTATCCTGCACCAGCACGATTTTCTTGACCTTCGGAAAATGCTTATCCGCTAAATCCTTCAAGGCATGCGCATAATCGACAGCCGTGCGGCGGCCGGTGACCTTGATATGCCGCCAGCCTTCGAGCGGAGCAAAAAACATAAAGAGATTGGCGGTGCCGTTGCGTTCGTATTCATAATCGGCGCGGGCAGGTCGTCCCGGTTTCATCGGGATCGGTTCGCGCGTATCGGCGATCAGTTGCTTCGAGGCTTCGTCAAAACAGACCAGCGGAAAGTCCGCATCGCGTGGCCGCAGATAAACCGCCAGCACATCTTCCATCGCCGCTACGAACGCGCTGTTTTGCTCCGGCGGTATAACCCACTGCTCTTTAAGATGGGGCTTGAGTTCGTTTTTTTTAGAACCCGTCCAATCGTGTTGTCGCTGGCGCGATCGACGATTTTTAATTCCACAACCTTGTTTTCCAGTAGCCGCAGCGTCCAGCCCGAACGTCCGGCGGGCGGAGGCGAGCAAGCCAGCGCAATCAGTTTGGCTTCCTTCTCGCCGTCGAAAATAGCTGGCGTTGGAGGTGTCATTCGCTTCTTGCGGCTTAAAACCGCTTCAAGCCCCTCATCCACCCATTGCCGCCGAACGCGTGCGCACATGATCGGATAGGTTCCCAGAGCTTCGCCAATTTGCACGTCATTCCACGCCGATCCTTGTTGGCCGGTATCGGCGTGCCGCAGTATCCGCGCCCTCAGTTGCACCCTTGCCGAACTTTTTCCCTTGCGGATCAAATCTTCAAGCCGCGACCGCTCTTTGACGTTCAGTTTGACAACGTATTGCTGGTTACGCATCTTGACCTCCGTCGTTAAGTTTACGACAGAAGCGAATCATTCAATTCATACAATTTAGTTAACGCAGGCCACTAG
>JALYYE010000390.1 GCA_030946735.1 Candidatus Dormiibacterota bacterium | reverse complement strand
CCTGATGGCCACGGTGAATACCGTCAAACGTGCCGATGGTCGCGTGACTCGGTCCGAGCGTGCCCGGCGCGGGAAAGCCGAAGCTGACGGTGGTCACATGAAGACCGCGCGCGGTTGGATTCGGCGGCTGGCGTCCGCCTCGCCCCAGGCGAGCAGCTCGCCGTCCGGGCCGAGCAGCCGATAGCGGCCCGTGGTCGCGTTCGGAGCAGGAACCGCCTGCCCGCGCCGAACCGCGGCGGCACCGGCCGCATCCACGGCGACGGCGGGCCAGCTGAGCAGGGGCAGGTCCATCGGCAGCAGGAAGCGGACCCATCCTTCCCCCATTTCGGCCAGCGTCGCCATTGGCGCGGCGTCGGCCAGCTTGAGCGGGCCGACGGCGGTGCGCGTGAGGCTCGAGAGGTACGCGCCGCACCCCAACGTCGCGCCAAGGTCCTGGGCGAGGCTGCGGACGTACATCCCGCGGCCGGAGTTGACCTCGATGCGGCCGACTCCTGCGGCCGAGTCGAAGTCCAGGAGGCGGATCGAAAAGATCTCCACCACCCGCGCGTGCCGCTCAATCGCCTCACCTCGCCGCGCCTTGCGGTAGAGCGCTTCACCGCCCTGCTTGAGGGCCGAATATGCAGGGGGCACCTGCTCGATGCGGCCGGTGAAGGATGGCAGTGCAGCCTCGATCCGCTCGCGGGTGATCGTCGCCGGGTCGCCGTCAGGCGTGAGGGTGCCTTCCCGATCACCGGTGTCGGAAGTGAAGCCGAAGGTCACCGTTGCCTCGTAGGTTTTCCGCCACTCGTGGATGAAGTCGGCCAACCGCGTCGCGCTGTTGATCAGGATCGGCAGAACGCCCTCCGCCGCCGGATCGAGCGTTCCACCATGACCCGCCTTCAGCACGCCAGGGAGCCGGCGCAGGGCGCGTACCACGGCGAAGGATGACGGTCCCGCCGGCTTGTTGACGTTCAGGATGCCGGAGGTCACCCGAGCTCGTTAGGGTTGCGGGATTTCCCGCATGTCGTTGAGGCGCGCCCGGACTTCCGCCAGCACGGTGGCCTCCGCTTCCTTGAGCGGCAGCGCCAATTCCATCCCTGCGGCGCGCTTATGGCCCCCGCCCCCGAACCTGGCGGCAAGCTCCGCCGCGTCGATCCGGTCACGGCTGCGAATGCTCACCTTGGTCACGCGCGGGCCTGCTTCTTTGAAAAGGATGGCGAGCTCCTGGCCGCGCAGGGTGTTGAGCTGATCGATGGCGCTGTCCGCCTGATCTGTGGTCGCGCCGCTATCCCGAAGCCCCGTTTGGCTGATCGAGCCCCAGACGAGGCGGTCCCCGAACTCGTAATGCAGACCCTGCAGGATTCGCCCCTGCATCCGCAGCGACGAGGCCGGCCGGCTCTTGAAGAGCCCGCGGGCGATCATGACGGGGTCGGCACCCAGCTGAGCCAGCTCGGCGGCTGCACGGAGCGCCCGCGCCGAGGTGTTGTCGTGCCGGAAGCTGCCCGTGTCCGACAGGATGGTGGCGTAGAGGCAGGAGGCCGCCCCCGGAGGAATGGCGAGCTTCCAGGCCTTGAGCAGGTCGTAGACGAGCTCCCCGGTGGAGGCGGCGTCGGTGAGCACCAGGTTGATGGTGGCAAAGCGCGTGTTCGACACGTGGTGATCGACGTTGACCACGACCGGTGCCTGTGTCACCACCGGCTCATACGCGCCGGCACGCGACGCATCGCTCGCGTCGAAGATGAAGACCGGCGTACCGGGCGGCGGCGCCATCCGGTTGACTCGCTCGATCCCCGGCAAGAACCACCAGGCGCCCGGAACCGGCGGTGAGGACAGCACCGGCACAGACTTCCCCAGGGGCTCCAGCGCGAGGGCGAGGGCCAGCGCCGAGCCGAGCGTGTCACCATCGGCATCTTTATGCGTGACCGCTGTCACGACCGGAGCGCCTTCGATCACCTGCCAGATCCGGGGTGCCAGCTCGAGCACCTCTGGGCGCGGTGGCGCGAGCTCAGCTGCCGGCGTTTGGTTCCCCTTGCTGAACTTCACGAAGAAGCTGGCTCATGCGGACGCTATAGGCGACGCCCTGATCCAGCTGAAAATGCAGGTCCGGGGCGAAGCGCAGGTTCGAGAGACGCGAGCCAAGCTCCCGGCGGATGAAGCCTTTGGCGTGATCCAGGCCGTCGATGGCAGCCTTGCGCGCGTCGTCCTCGCCGACGACGCTCACCTTGACGGTGGCATTGCGAAGGTCGGGACTGAGCTTGACCTCGCTGATGGTGGCCATCCCGATCCGCGGATCCTTGAGGTCCCGGATGATGATCTGGCTGATTTCCTCGCGCAGCTGCGCGGCGACGCGTTCAACTCTATGAGTGCCCATGCCCTCATTGTATTGAGCCTCGCTACGGCAACCGTTTACCGAGGATCAGGGTGTGCCCACTTGTTCCTTCTGGAATGAAGCGCGTCCAAAGGACCTCGAACCCCGTTTCCTCGAGCCACGCCATGTATGTGGCTCGATCAGCGTGGCTCCAGTACATCGGCGCTCCATGCCAATCGTTTTCGGTGCCAGTCCAGGCACTAGTTCCCACGGTCCCGAGCAGATAGCCGCCCGGTTTGAGCCAGCGGTGGATGTTCTTGAGGATCGCCGGCTGCTCGTCGACGGGGACGTGGATGATCGCGTAGAAGCAGACGACAGCGGCAAAGGTCTGCCCTGGGAAGCCGACCTTCGCCATGTCGGCGCACTCGAACTTCGCTCTTGGCACGAGGCGGCGGGCGCGGGCAATCTGTACTGGCGACAGATCGATGCCCGTGACCGCATAGCGCTCGGCAAGGATGGCGGTGGCCGGTATACCGCAGCCGCAACCGAGATCGAGAACAGGGTCGCCCATTCGAAGTAGCGGTATCAACTCGGCGAGCCAACCTTCGTAATCCGTGTGGCGCGAGTTGGCGGCCTCTAGCCCGGGGCCGGCGTCATGTCGCTACCGATACGAGATCCGGTCATAGCCGTTGCGTACGATTTGCTTCGGATCGACCTCAGGGTCGGCCATCGAGCTGTCCCAGTACCGGGGCCAGCGCCTCCAGTGACGCTTCGGTGATCGGATCGATCACAAGCTGCACCTGACCGATTCCCGCCCGCGCGTAGGCACGGAGACCCTCTGCCATCGCCTCAGCACTGCCCTCCAGCGGCGAGAGGCCCTCGGCGAGATCGGGGTCGCGAATGCCTGTTGCCCCCGGCAAGCGGACCAGGACGGCAACTGTGCGTTCCACCTCACTCGGTGGCCGTCCGGCGGCTGTGCAGGCGGCGTCAACCTTCGCCCTCAGGGGTGAGACGCCTTCGGGCCGATTGCCCGTCCAGCTGTACCATGCGTTCCAGCTGTCGACGTACGGAATGGTAAGCGCCAGCATCCGCTCACCCATCGAACCAACCATCAGGGGCGGTCCCCCCGGACGCGGGCGCGGGACGAGCTCGCAGTCTCGAGCCGAATAAAACTCTCCCTCGAAATCGATGCGACCCTCCCGCAAGAGCGTGCGGATGATGGTGAAGGCTTCGGCGAAGCGCGCCACGCGACGGTCGAAAGGAAAGCCGTAGGCACGATATTCGGCCTCGTTCCAACCGGCCCCCAGCCCGAGGACCAGCCGACCACCACTGATCTCATCGACGGTCGCCGCCAGCTTGGCCAGCATTGCCGGATTGTGAAAGCTGGCGCAGGCGACGAGTGGCCCGATCGCGATACGGCTGGTCGAGGCCGCGATGGCGGCCAGCATCGTCCACGCCTCCCATGGGCCGCGGACTCCATGGATGTCATCGCGATACAGGAGATGGTCGCCCACCCACACCGAGTCGAAACCAAGCTGCTCGCCCAGTCGAGCCATGGCGCGGATTTCCGGCCAGCGGACCTCGCGCTCCACTTCGGGAAGCTGGAAGCCGACCTTCAGTGGGCGCGTGGGACTAGGCCTGTTTGACCTGGTAAGACTCGATGACGTCGCCCTCCTGGTAGTCCTGGTAGCCCTCGATCCGGATGCCGCACTCCAGGCCGGCCATCACTTCCTTGGCATCGTCCTTGAACCGCTTGAGGCTCCCGATCTGACCCTCATGGATGAGCTTGTTGTCGCGCAGCAGCTTGGCCGTCGACCCACTCGTGATCTTGCCGTCCTGCACCCGCGAGCCGGCGATCACCCCGA
>JALYYE010000386.1 GCA_030946735.1 Candidatus Dormiibacterota bacterium | reverse complement strand
CATCACGGCTTTGCGCTCTATTCCGAACGCTGAACGCGATTGAGGCGGCGGCGCAGATGAGATTGCAAAATCCTGTCGCGGATGTGGGTGAAGAATCGCGGCGGCAACATGCCATAGTCGTAGCGGTTTGGCTTTGTGCCGGGCAGAGGCCACAGATCGGGGCCGGGCCACAGAAAATCATTGGTTTCCGTCACCACGATCCATGACGGCAGGTCATCAAGGCCAAGATGGGCTTTCAGGGCGGCGGGAATTTCAACGGCGTCGTCCGGGTCGGTCGGCGGCGTGTGCGTGACCGGCACCACGGTGGCGACTTCGCGGCCCTCGATGATCTGCCGGGCGGCGATAATGGCGCATGGCCGGTTCTTCCGGCCTTCCTCGATGCCTTTCCCGTATTCAGTGGCCCACAGGTACGAATAGCAAATGACCAGACCCGGACGCGGTGCAGGGATGCTCACGGCTTCCAGTCTTTGACGATGTCATTCAAAGCCGCGTATTCGCCCGGCACTTCGCTTTTGGAAATCGCTTTCAGGGTGTCGTCGTCAAGGTCTTCGACCGGGCGGGCGACACGCCCCTTCATGACCATTTCGAAAAACGCCGCCGATATTAAAACGCTGTGGGTGCGGCCATTTTTGGTGATTGCCACAGGGGCCAGTTGCGCGGCGTCCTGATACCGCCCGACATTCTGCTGAAATTCGGTTGATGTGACTTCTTTCATGGCAAAAGCCCTCCTGTAACTTATCCATTATAGATAAAGTAGATATGTTTTGCAAGGAAGAAAGTCCCCCCGTATTCGAGTTACGCCCCAAAGATGGGGGCCGAACATCCGTCACGTCGCAAGAGCGCCGCGCCGGAGCCTGAGACAGTAAGATTGCTTTCCAGAAAAAGGTTTCGTTTTTAAAGCCGTACAGCGCGGTTGTCGGTTTTTGGCATGTAGGTAGGGGGCGAGTGCCTAGAGGCCATTCACGGCTCAAATTTCCGGCCAAGAAACCACTTCCCTGCCAAGCCCCTTGCTTTCTCGCCGTCCCGTCTGCGGTCGGGGGTTTGGCTCGGTCGGGCAGATGCCTGCCTTTTTTCGCTCAATTCCTTGTTCGATCCCGCGCCGGAGGCGCAAAAGATCATTTCTCGTCCCGATCAAGTCCCGGATAGCACGTAAGCGGGGTTCCGTCACCCGAAGGGCCGTAGCGCAGCGAAGGAGGGCGAAGCCCTTGACGGGTTCCCGCGTCGTGCTCTGCTTGATGATCGGGTGAAAGAAAAAGCTGTGAGGCCGCATTGTAAGCGGCCTCACTCCGCTAAAGTTATCCGCCGTCAGGCGGATTCCGCAAAGGCGCGAAGCGCCGTAATGTTTTTCCACAGGCTGACCGCGCCGAACTACAAGGAAGAATCTATATATACTATTAAAAGAAGGACCGTTTCACCGTCCAAAATGGCAAAAAAAAGGACCGTTTCACCGTCCGAAGCGGCAAAAAAAAGGACCGTTTCACCGTGGACAAATTCGGCTATCCGACAAGTTTTACACGGGGAACGGCAAGACGGGTTGCGTGGATGGTGAAGCCTCCATTGGCCCTGCCAATGGTCAGGCCGGGGTAGAGGGCGGCAATCTTCCGAAGGGCGGCGGAAGCCTTCTTCTGGAAGTCATTGGCCGTGCCGTAATCCGCCCCAAGCTGGTTGATGAGGGTGGCCCACGGCATGAATTGCGGGGGCTGGTTGTTCTTCACAAGCACGAAAGCCCGGTAGCAAACCCAAGCGTAGAGATCGAGGGCAAGCGGGGATCGCCTCAAGGCTTTGAGAGCGCGCATGTCCACGGGGACCGGAAAGGCGACAAGGGCGTTGTAAAATTCTTCGCCTAACTGAATCCAGCTTTGCCAGAGTGCGGGTTGGTCTGGCCGTTTTGTGTCCCACCAAAGTTCACCGCGCGGCGCAACTTCCATGTTGAGCCACTCCTTCCGGTGGCCGCTGTCGTCCTCGGTTGTTTGCTGGAAAGTTATCCGGGAACGGAAAAGACGGTCCATCTGGTTATGGAGACGCTTCGCGTCGCCGCGCTTGCCGCCGCCTGTGTCCGGGCTAAGGCCGACTTCGCGCATGAAGTCGGCAAGGCTGCGGCCTAGGTGCAAGGTGCGCTTCTCAAGGGTGGTGAGATCGACGCGGTTTTTTGTGTGCTGAACCTCCGTTGTGATCCAGAACAAAATCAGGCGGGGAATAGTGCCATAGGGGAAGCCAATCTTGCGCCCGGCCACGAAGTCGAAAGCCGGTTGAATCCCGAGGGCGCTGTTACCGGCCCGGCGCGTCCATGTTTCGATGTCGCCGGGGTCGCTGTGGGGAAGGGTGCAAAGAACGAGTTGCCGCGCCATGAAAGCGCGTTCGGCGGCGTCTGGCTGGTCCCGGATAGCGACGGCGGCTTCAATCAATTGAAGCTGGGCGCTTGATGGCGCTGTGAGTTTGACGAACCCGCCTTGTTTGAGATTTTTTTTCATTGGATATAGTCGTATATTGATAGATTTATATAGCCCTATATTCGTATAGGAATTTATGACTCGTTTGTGTAGGGCTGCGGCTTCCGGTACTTGGCACAAAGGTCGTTAATGGCCTCGCCAAGTAGCTGTTTGAGGTCTTTGCCCGCGTTCTGTGGCTCGGCCTGAACAAGAAGCAGTACGCGGCGCACCTCGCGCGGAAAATGTGCGCCGATAAGCACGGTTTCGGGCGGCGTCTTGGCCCTGTTTCCCTTGCTGGCCGGTGGTTGTGTTGCGGCCTCCGGGTGTTGTCCTGCGGCGGCTTTAAGCCCTGCGGCCAATGCGCTTTTCTTCATGGCGATAGTCCTCTAGTGCTATAGCAATATAGTCGTATAGTTTCGTCATTTCCTGCGCGGCCTTGCCCTGCGGGTCGTACTCAAGGGCGGTTCTGCCGATGTTTCCGGCGTCGCCATGTGCTGCGCGGGAAAAGATGACGACGGGGCAAACCGTGAACCCCTGCGCGGCGGCGGCTTCTTGGGTCTCGGCGTGGCGATTGCCTTGAACCGGGGCGCGGTTGACAAGCACGGCGGCGGCGGGATGCCCGGCAAGGTTAAGAACGTCGTTGAGGCTTCGCAGAGTCTCGATGTCGAATAGCTGCGGCTGTATCGGCATTAACACGAAGTCGGCGGCTTTCGCGGCGGCAATAAGCGCATCGGTACTCTTGCCGGGGGTGTCTATGATGGCAAGTTGTGCGCCCTGCGCTTTGGCGGCTTCGAGCACTTGCGGGAGTCTCGAAACCTGACAGGACACGACGGCGGGCGTGTCGTCGCCTCGGCGGTCGCTCCAGTTGGCGGCGGTTGCCTGCGGATCAAGGTCTATGACCGCGACTTCACGGCGGGCAAGCATGGCGGCAACTGCGAGACCTAGCGCCGTTGTGGTCTTCCCGCTTCCCCCCTTCTGGCCGATGACGGCAAGGACTTTCACGGCGAAATTCTCCTATAGGATGTGACGGCTATAGGACTATAGCCTGATAGGATGATAGGCAGATTCGAGATAAACGGTCAAGCAGAGATTAAGGTGTGAAATCCCGGCCTCTGTCCTGCCCACGCTCCTGCTCTCTGGTCTGCCGCTGCACCGGCTGCCGCGCCGCCCGGTCTGCGGCCTTGTCCGCAAATTCGCGGCTGGTGGCGGTCTGCGACAATTGCCGGTCTTCGGTGCCGTGGCGCTCGATCAGCGCCGCCCGGTCCCGCTGCTGCGCCGTCACGAATTCATTCCGCGCGGCCTGCACCTCGCGTATCAGCCCTTGAATCTGTCTGTTTTCTTCCGCCGTGCGCCGTGCTTCCCGCGTCTGCCGGTCGGGCGCCTCGCGGCCTTCGCGCCCGGTGACGATCTGGAACACGCGCCGCATGCCGGTGGCCTCCGTGTCGGCCCGGCGCTGCTCCGCGAATTTGGCCCGGATCGCCGCTTCTCCGTCGCGTCCGCGCTGTGCGAGACTGGCAAGCTTCCCTTGCAACGCAAAATCTTGCCGCAGTTTCAGCGCGGCCAGTTCCTTGGCGTGGCGCTCCTTCTGGTCCCTGCGCTGCGTGGCGGTCCATGCCTTCGTGGCCCGGACTCGCTGCTGGCGCTTGATGCGCTCGTGCTGCCCCATGTGCCGGGTCGGAACCTGTGCGCTGCCCCGCGCCTTGAAACTCCGATGCTCGACAAAAACAACGTCCGCCTTGCCCTCGGCTTTCAATTCGTCGTTCAAAGTCTGCGCGATAAACGCCCGCAGCTTCTTCGCGTGTGCCGGCCCGGTCGTGCCGTCGTCCAGTTCCCGCACCTTCGCGCCGAATCCGTCCGCCGTCATGCGCCGCGTCGTCGTCAGCATGTGGCAATGGTAATTGCGCTCGTCGCCGTCCTTGCCCGGCTCGTGGATGTTGAAATCCACCCCGATAAGGTAGTTGTCGGCAAGATACCGGGCAATCTTCATGGCGCTGTCGAACCTCCCGGCCTTGCTCAACTCGGCGGGGTAGGTGAACATGAGATCGCGGGCAACTCGGGCGTCGGCCTTGAATGCTCCTGCATTCTTGCCGCGCTTGCCGTTCCGCTCGATCATCTCGGCCCCGTTCCACAGCTTCATGCGGTCATGCAGCCAACGCGCCACAGCGCCCCGGTGGTGAACGATGGCCCCGGCTTCGTGACCGCGCTTCCGCCTGTAATCGTGGGTGCGGCCCTCCCGGTCGCACTCGATGACGGTACAGGCGCGGTAGGCGGCGGCTGCGGTGGCGGTCCTGCCGTGCTTCGGGGTGTTGCTCCTCACCCCGCGCTTGGCCCAGCCGCGCCGGGGGTGCTGCCGGTTGACCGGCTCACCGCCTTGATGTGGGTCGAGAGTTCAAAGGTCCGCTGCATGACGCCGCCCGCCGCTTCAAACTAACAAGTGCGGCCCCCTTGGGCCGCTCACTCCGCACCCAAAGCTGCGCCCCCTTCCTTCGGGCGCGGCGACGGTGCGGCTCTTGGCCTCGCAGAGCGCGCAGCACCGGATCGTGACCCCAAAAATGCACCCCTCTTTGGGTGCGTTGACGGGTCACAGGCCGGTGGCGAAATTATCGTTTTGCCGGGTCCTTACCCGGCGAAATGTAATTTTGCGTCTGTGCCCCCTATCAACGGCGGAGTAAAAGTCGGCCAACGGGGCGTAGCAAAACCAGGCCACTTTGCGGCGTGGGCGTAAAGCAAGACGCCCCGCGTCCGCCCCGGCGGAATGGCCAGGATTTCGCAGCCGGGGCGGACGTGGCTTTCAGGAAGCTATGGTGATTTCGCCGGTTTCTGGATCGGCAGCTGCAATGGCCTCGTCGGCGGGCCGCGGGTCACGCCGCCGCCTTGCCTTCGATTGCTTGAGCCGGTAGCTCTCGCCGTTCAGTGCGCCCCGATGGCGCGTAGCACCCGTGGAGGAAGGTTCCACCCAGATAGTTGTCGATAGGTCTGGTAGCTGACGAGCGGTTGGGTTGGGTAACTGACCGGATCGAAGCCTCGTGACAAAGGCCGCCTTGGGCGGTCGAGCAACCCGGTGGGCCATAAATTGAGTGAAGCCTGAGCAGGCCTCGAAAGTGAAATCGCGAATGCCGACCCGGCTGAATGACGGGGAAGGCAGCACGGATGGGCAAGTAATCGACGCATGCTCCCATCCGATTCGCCGGGGTAATGGGCATGACACGCCGGGAAGGTGATGCGGGCAACGGGGGAGACCCGTTCTGGACGAGGTTAGCGACCTCTACGCCGTCTTTCAGGGCGGCGGTCCAAGCGGGAGTCGGACGGGGTCATAGTACTGTTGAAGCCGGGTAATACCGGTGGAGGGAAGGGCCCCGACTTTTGACATGCTTTTGAAGATGGGAAGGTGAGGTGATTGGTGATGAACCTTGAAACACCGCTAAAGATCCGGACCCTTCAGAGGAAGCTCTACTGTAAAGCGAAGGTCGAACCGGCTTTCCGCTTCTACCTGCTCTACGATAAGATTTCTCGGGCGGACATTCTTTTCCATGCATACCGGCTGGCTCGCGCGAATCGCGGGGCACCGGGGGTGGACGGGATAACGTTCGCGATGATCGAGGCGGCGGGGCTGGAGACGTGGTTATCGGACTTGCGGATGGCCCTCGCGGCGAAGACGTACAAGGCAGCGCCGGTGCGCAGGGTGATGATCCCGAAGCCCGGGGGCGGAGAAAGGCCACTCGGCATCCCGACAATCCGGGACCGGGTGGTACAGACAGCCGCCAAGCTTGTCCTTGAACCCATCTTCGAAGCGGACCTGGAAGAGAATGCCTACGGCTATCGTCCGAGGCGGAGCGCAACGAACGCTATCAAGGAAGTGCACCGGCTGATCTGCCGGGGCTACACCGAGGTGGTCGATGCCGACCTCGCCAAGTTCTTCGATACGATCCCTCACGGTGATCTGATGCAATCAGTCGCCCGCCGGACCGTTGATCGAAACGTCCTCCACCTCATCAAGATGTGGCTGACGGTGCCGGTTGAGGAACAAGGCGCGAACGGCAAGACAACCATTTCTGGTGGGAAATCGAACAAGCGCGGCACCCCTCAAGGCGGGGTGATCAGCCCGTTGCTCAGCAACCTGTACATGAACCGGTTCCTGAAGCACTGGCGGCTGACAGGGCGCTCGGAAGCATTCTCTGCGAAAGTCGTCGCCTATGCGGATGACTTTGTCATTCTGAGCCGTGGGCATGCGCACACGGCTTTGGAGTGGACGAGAGGTGTGATGACCAAACTGGGGTTGACCGTCAATGAGACCAAAACCTCGG
>JALYYE010000351.1 GCA_030946735.1 Candidatus Dormiibacterota bacterium | reverse complement strand
CGCCTCTCGTGGACCTGATCTCCGACATGGGTCAGCTGGACAAGCTTCGCAAGCGCGGAGCCATCACCGAGAGCGAATTCCAGCGAAAGCGCCGCAAGATCCTCGATAACATCTAACACGCGGCCCTCTTCACGCCGGGGGCCGCTTAAAGCCACGCGGCCCTCTTCACACCGGGGGCGGCTTAAAGCCACGCGGCCCTTTTCACACGGGGGGCCGCTTAAAGCCGCGGTCGTTGCCCTGGCCGTGCTGCCACTCGTCGGCGGCTGCAGCTCCCTGCCCTCGGTCCACGTTTCGCTGGGCAGCCCCACGCCGACGGCGTCGCAGTATCAGCCGGAACCCGCGCGCCACGAAGGCGGGACGCTGGTGGTAGGCGACTGGGAGAGCCCGACTAACTTTTCGCCGCTCTTCAACGAAGAAGTCCCGGCGGCACAGGTGGACGCCCTGCTCTACGCCGGCCTCCTGCGGCTGGATCCCAACCTGCAACCTATTCCCGACCTCGTCGAACGCGTGCCGACCCTCGAAAACGGCGACGTGAAATGGAACCGCGGCGCCGGCACGGTGGACGTGACCTACCGGCTGCGGCCGGGATTGCGCTGGTCGGATGGCCAGCCGTTGACTGCCGACGATGTGGCCTTTACCTGGCGGCTGATCGTCAATCCCAAGGTTCAGGGCGTCCTATCACCCGACGGCTATGCCGCGATCTCGCGAATCGACGTCCACGACATGCAGCGCTTCACCCTCCATTTCGATCGCGTCTACCCTAAGTTTCTCAACCTGTTTCCCGCCGTCCTGCCGATGCATCGGCTCGCCGGCATCGCTCCGGAGCAGCTGGCCACGAACGCGTTCTGGGCGCGGCCGGACGTCGTCAGCGGTCCCTTCAAGATCTCGGAGCTCGTCCCCGACGACCACATCACGCTGGTGCGCAACGATGCCTGGTCGCAGGGTCGGGCGGGGCGCCGGGTCCACCTCGACGGCATTCTGTACAAGTTCTACCCCGAGGCAGGACAGCTGACCGAGGCAGCTCGGGCAGGCCAGGTCGCGGTGGCGTTCGAGTTGCCGGACGAGCAAGTTGCGACCCTTGCGAATACAGGGTCGGCGATCCTGCACCGCCGCTCGCAGCTTGCCTACGAGCAGGTCACGTTCAACCAGGCGGATCCCAACCCGCTGACCGGCCAGCCGCCGCCCTGGAAAAATGATCCGGCGCTTCTCCAGGCCCTGCGGGGGGCCATCGACCGTCCCGGCATGGTCAAGAAGTTTTACGGTGATCGGGCCAAGCTCGCGGAGTCACCGATCCCCAGCGCGCTGGCGGCATTCCACGATCCCGGCCTGTCGCTGGTCTACGATTTGGCCGGCGCCGGCAGACTGCTCGACAGCGACGGCTGGGCCATCGGACCAGACGGTATTCGCAGCAAAAACGGGCGCCGACTGAGCTTCCACCTGGTGGCAGCCCTCGGCAGTCCATTGCGGAGTGCCGTGCGCGACGAACTGGTGGCGCAATGGCGAAAGCTTGGCGCCGAGGTGAGCACGACCGAGGCACACCCGAGTGATCTCTTCAGCGGCTACGCGCAGGGCGGTCTGCTCGAGCGCGGTCAGTTCGAAGCCGGACTATGGACCTGGAGCATCGGTCCCGACCCCGACGGTGTCTATCCGCTCGAGCACTCGTCGCAAATTCCCACCGACAAGAACCAGGGGCAGGGCTCGAACTTCGGACGCTTCAGCAGCCCGGATCTCGATCGCAATCTCGACAAGGCTCGCACCTCGCTCGTCACCATCGAGCGGGCGCGCTCTTATGCGGCGTTCGAGCGCGCCTACGCGCGGCTGGGATACGAACTACCACTTTTCGAGCGCGTCCTCGTCGTGCTGGCGAGCCCCCACCTACACAATCTTGCGCCCAACGCTGCCCCCGACACCACGCTCTGGAACGCAGCGGACTGGTGGGTCGACTGAAGCGGCGGTGTTAGACAAGATTGGAAAAGGCGACCTTTCTTTGACCCTCTCGGCTGGCCGCCCGTAGAATGCTGGCCATCATCTGCGCTGGCGGGTCGGGCCAGCGCCCGCCTCTGATCCGCACGTGAACTTCCGGAGGGAGGTCGAATGACAGGAGCCAGCCCGCGTTGGTTGCGGCTGCTCGCCGTCGCCGGCATCGGCACGCTGCTACTGGTCGGCTGCACGCCGAGCGGTGGGAGCACCGGTACCACGGCCAAGTTTGGCGGCCGGCTGACCGTGGCCTCCTGGCAGGAGCAGGATAGCCTGCTCTCCTGCAACATCACGGCCGCGGCGCCACATGCGTGCGCCTACGTCAACCCGGCAATGGAAGGCTTGCTGACCGTCAAGGCGAACCAGGACGTTCCCCCCAACCCGAAGCTATCCGACTACTGGGTGCCGGAGCTCGCAACCGAAGTTCCCACCCTCGAAAACGGCGACGTGAAAGTCAGCGGCGACAAGATGGACGTGACCTGGAAGCTTCGCCACGGCGTCAGGTGGCATGACGGCGTCGCCTTCACCTCGCGGGACGTAAAGTCCACCTTTGAGTTCTGGTTCCTGAAATACCACGACAAGAATCCAACGCCCATCGTGTCGGTCAGCGGCTGGGACCAGGTGGACAGTGTCGATACGCCCGACGACTACACGGCGATTGTCCACCTCAAGACCGTCTACGCTGCCTACCTCACCCTGGGAACGGGTCCCTATGGGATTCTTGCCGACCACCTCCTGCAGCAGGTCTGGGCAGCAGGAAAGACCGGCAACCTCACGTCGGAGAAAATTACGGTCAACATCCCGGGCGGCTACAGCGGCACCGACACCTTCGACAAGCTTATGGTCGGCACCGGACCCTTCATGTTCAAGGAGTGGGTGACGGGAGACCATCTCACCCTGGTCAAGAATCCCCATTGGTGGGGTGGCGGGAATCGGCCGTATCTAAATGAGATTCGCGTAAAGTTCGACGCCGACGCGAACACCGAGCTCAACGAGTTGCGCACCAACACCATTGACATGGCGCTGGACATGCGGCCGTCACTACTCCCGCCATTGTCCCGTTTGAGCGATGTCACAACGGTCACCATCCTGGACAGCGCCACGGAGCACCTCGATATCAGCCTGCACAACACCTTCCTCAAGGACGTCACGCTTCGAAAAGCGATCATGATGGCGATCGACCGCCAGAAGATCGTCGATACGTTGCTGCTGGGCCGGACCGTTGTGCCGCCGGACGCATGGATGTGCATTCAGACTGGCGCCTGGTGTCTCGATCCCAATGCCAGGCACACCCAATACGACCAGCCGGCGGCGAACAAGCTTCTGAACGATGCTGGCTACAAGCTGCAGGACTCTGGACCATGTAAAGGCTTCCGCACTGACCCGCAAGGGCGCTGCGTGCAGCTTCACCTGATCACCACGACGCTGCCACTGCGCGAAGAGCAGGAGGTCGTCATCGCATCGGACCTTGCCGCTATTGGCATCCAGGTGATCAAGCCGTTTGCCAACGTCCCGGCCAGTCGCATGTTCGGCTCCTGCACCAGCGGTGGCGTTATTTACAGTCATAACTTTGATCTGGCCATGTATACGAACAACTACAGCTACCCGGCGGAGCCGGATTCGCTGGCCTACACCGCCTATCACAGTTCACAAATTCCCACCGACGCGAACGGCTGCGTTGGGCAGAATACGACGTTTACCAGTGACCCGCAGCTCGACCAGGCGCTTGACCAGGCACGTCTCTCGGTCAAGCTGTCGGACCGAAAGGACAAATACATCGTCGCGCAGAAGCGGCTGGCTGACCTCGTGCCGGAAATCCCCCTCTACCAGGCGGTTGACGTCGAGGCCTACAACAAGAAAGTCGCCGGCTACAAGGGCAATGAATTCTGGTGGATGAACCAGAGCGCCGATTTGTACATCAACCAGTAGCCCGAGTTACTCTCTAGGCATGAGA
>JALYYE010000295.1 GCA_030946735.1 Candidatus Dormiibacterota bacterium | reverse complement strand
CCTCCGAGATGAAGGGATATTCGTGTACATCGAGGCCGATCGCGTGCCCGGTGCGGTGCCGAAACCACTTGCCGTACCCGCCCTCCTCGATCACCTGGCGGCTGGCACGATCGACATCGCTCGCGGTGACTCCCGGGCGCGCGGCCGCGATCCCGGCGGCCTGCGACCCGATGACCAGCTCGTAGACGTGCCGGAACTGCGCATCCGGCTCGCCCAAGAAGATGGTGCGGCCGAAATCCGAGCAGTAGCCGTCGACGACGGCGCCAAAGTCGAAGGAGACGGAGGTGCCCTCGCGGATCGGCTGGGTGGTGAGCCGCGTTCCGGCGTCTCGCTGATCGAGCCGCCCGGTCGAGATGATGCCAGTGTCGAACGATTCGACCCGCGAGCCGCGCCGCGCCATCTCGAGATTCACTGCCGCCGCGAGTTCCGCCTCGGTGACGCCGGGAAGGACCTGGGGGCCGACGACGGCCATTACCTCATCCACGATCATCGCCGCCGCCGTCATGCGCTCCATCTCCTCCGGCGACTTGATCCGGCGCAGCGGATTGATGAGGTCATCGGCATTGGAAAGGGATGGATCGTTCAACGCCTGGCGCAGATGGATCAGGGCCTCGGCCCAGGTGCGGGCTCCCACCGCCAGCGACCGGACCGGGCGAAGGTTCGCGGCGATGCGGGCGAGCACGGCGTCGCCGTCATCCGTCTCGTTGACGATCACGACGTCGGCCGCAGCGCCGCCGGGGAGCTCGAACTCGGTGATCATGCGGGGCAGCACGATTATTGGATCTGTGTCCGGGCGAAGGAAGGCACCCGCAAGCCAGCCGTGGCGGTAGGCCAGGTTGCCGAAGGATGGTTCTCGGCGCGGGGTGCCCGTCAGGTACTCCAGGTCGCCCGAGATCGGCAGAAAAAGCAGGTCGATGCCAGCAGCCAGCATCCCGTCCCCCACTCTCGCGCGACGCTTCGCATAGTCGAACACGGCTCCTGTACATTAGTGCGCATGCGAGGGGCGAAGCTTGGACCCCTTTTGGCCGGGCTGGCTGTTCTGCTGGCGGCCTGCGGAGGCTCTAGCACCAGCGGAAGCACCACTACCACCGGATCCACCATCGTCTTCGGTGCCGCCGTCTCATTGACGGGCTCGCAGTCCAAAGAAGGCGCTCTCACCAAGCAGGGCTACGACATCTGGCTCGATTGGATCAATGCGCAGGGCGGCATCGTGCTTAACAACGTCAAGCACCCGGTCGCGATCAAGTATGAGGACGATCAGAGCAACGCCAACCTCTCAGCCACGTTGGTGCAGAAGCTGATCACGGATGAGAAAGCAAACTTCATTCTGGGACCATACGGGAGCGCCGCGACGGCGAGCGATGCGGTCATCGCTGAAAAGAACGGCATCCCCATGGTCGAGGCCAACGGCGCCGCCCAATCGATCTTTAGCAAGGGCTACAAATTCACGTTTGGGGTCCTGTCTCCCGCCAACAAATACCTCACGGGCGTGATCGACATGGCTGCGACCTTGAGCCCAAAGCCAACCACGATCGCGATGTTGACGGCCAACGACAACTTCTCCGTCGAGGTGGCGAAGGCGGTTGAAGACTATGCACCAACGAAGGGACTGCAGGTCGTCTTCACCAAACAGTACCCGGCGGCGGCACCCGACGTCAGCGGGCTGATCAGCCAGGCGAAGCAGAAAAACCCGGATATCGTGATGAACTCCGGGCACCTGGCCGAAGCGATTGCCATCAATAAGGCGGCCAAGCAGCTTGGCCTCGACGCCAAGATCTTCGCCTACTCGGTTGGTCCGTCCACCCCCGACTTCATCAGCGCCCTGGGTGCCGATGCGAACTACGTCTACGACGGCTCGCAATGGACGCCGCAGGTCAAGTACAAGCCGTCCTTCTATCTCTCGGTCGCTGATTATGTCAAGGCGTACCGGGCCAAGTTCAGCAGCAGCGAAGATCCTGACTACCACGTGGCCGAGTCGACCGCGGCGTGCCTCGCCTTTCAAAAGGCGATCGAGAATGCCGGGTCGCTCGATCCGAGCAAAGTACGCGACGCATTGGCCAGCCTGGATGTCATGACCTTCTTCGGGCAGATCAAGTTCGACAGCCGGGGCATCAATACCTTCAAACCGATGGTCGTCGAACAGATCCAGAAGGGCGCCCATTACACGGTCTTCCCCGCCAGCGTGGCGAACGGCAGGCCGCAGTACCCGACGCCGCCCTGGAGCTCGCGCTAGGACAGAGGTCCTCGCTTCTTGAGCTGAGTTCGTGAGCCAATTCACCCAGCAGGTCATCCTCGGCCTCCTGCTCGGGGGAGTCTATGTCGCGGTGGGGCTTGGGTTCAGCCTGGTCTGGGGCATCCTCAACATCGTCAACCTGGCCCACGGTGCGTTGGTGATCGTCGGTTCGTACATCAGCTGGGCTCTGTTCAGCCATCTGAACATCGATCCGTTTCTCAGCCTTCCCATCGATGCCCTGGCGCTGTTCGTCATCGGCTACGCGCTACAGCGGGGCGTCATCAACCGGGTGATCCGCGCACCGCTCCTCTTTACCTTCCTGCTGACCTTCGGCATCAACCTGGTGATCGTCAGCCTGCTGCTGCTGATATTCACGGGCGATTTCCGCTCTGTCACTCCCGCGTATTCCGGCAGCGGGCTGCACCTCGGGGCCATCGTCATCCCCTACATCCGACTGGGAGGTCTGCTGGCGGCGCTCTCGCTGGCGGGAATTTTATGGCTGGTGCTGAACCGCACCCGGAGCGGCGCCGCCATCCTGGCGGTCGGGGCGGACCGCGACGCCGCCCAGCTGGTAGGTGTCGACCTCCGTCACATCTATGCACTGACCTTCGCCATCGGCGCGGCCTTCGCCGGTGTCGCCGGTGGCATCATCAGCACTTTTCAGTCGATCACCCCGACGGCCGGCGATCCGTACACGCTGCAGGCCTTTGTGGTCGTCATCCTGGGCGGGCTTGGCCGGGTCAGCGCGACGGTCGCGGGCGGGTTGGCCTTCGGATTGATCGAGGTTCTGGGCCAGAGCGCACCCGGGCTTGGGTCTGGCTATGCCAACGCAATCGCCTTCGTGGTGCTGGTCGCAGTGCTGATCGTCCGCCCGCGCGGACTGCTCGGCCGGCTCGCATGAGCGTGCGACGCGCCGCCTTCGCCGTCCTGGGGATCGCCCTCGCCTTCGTGGTGCTCGCGCCGCTGACCTCGATCGACGCGGCGCAGCAGGCAGGATTACCGCTTCTGACCGATAAGTTGTGGTTCCGCATCGCCACCACGGTGGCGATGTTTGTCGTCATGGCATCGGCCTGGAATATCATCGGCGGCCTTACCGGCTACGCCAGCTTCGGCAACGTTGCCTTCTTCGGGTTGGGTGCCTACACCGCCGGCGTCGTAGTGACAAACCTGAAGCTGCCCTTCGCGCTGGCGCTGGTCCTGGCGCCCATCGTGGCCGCGGCCTTTGCCGTCATCGTTGGCGTCCCGCTCCTGCGGCTGCGGGGCCATTACTTCGCGGTCGCAACCCTCGGCGTCGGCGTCGCCATGGGCGAGGTCGTCAACAACATCGAGCCTCTGGGGGCGGCAACCGGCCTTTTCCTCCCCATCATCCGCTCCGACCTGTTCTTTTTCTACCTGATGCTGGGCGCCGCCATCCTGGCGGTTTTGACCACCTGGGTCATCCTGCGCACGCGGTTCGGCTACGGGCTGCTCGCGATTCGCGAGAACGAGGAGGCGGCCGCCGTGATCGGCGTCAACACGACGCTCTATAAGGTGGCGGCCTTCTGCATCGCCGCGGCGCTCACAGGCATCGCGGGCGCGATCTTCGCGCAGTGGAACAGCTTCATCAACCAGGACAACGCCTTCGCCATCTCGGACAACGTCCAGATGATTCTGATGGCCGTCATCGGCGGCACCGGTACCGTGCTGGGGCCGGTCGCCGGTGCGATCTCTCTCGAGTTGATCATCCAGACCCTCGCCGGCGGCGGCTCCGGCTCCGTCTTTTCCCAGATCGGTCTGGGCGTCTTGCTCGCGGTGTGCGTCATTTTCATTCCGCGCGGAGTGATCGACTTCTTCGGCGGTCGAAGCCGACTCTCGTTGCGATATTTCCGGCAGACCTTGCGCGAGACCAGCGCATGAGCCTGCTTGCCGTAAGCGACGTCACCAAGCGTTTCGGAGGCGTCAACGCGCTGGCCGGCGTGACCTTCGCCGTGGAGCAGGGTGACGTCCTGGGCATCATCGGACCAAACGGCGCTGGCAAGACCACGCTGCTGAACTGCATCAGCGGGATCTACCGCCCGGATGCGGGGGACATCCGCTGGGAAAGCGCATCGATCCGCGGCCTGGCTCCGTACCGGATCGCGCGTTTGGGGATTGGGCGGACCTTCCAGATCGTCCGGCCATTTCCCTCGATGACCGTTCGGGAGAACACCGCGATGGGCGCCCTCTTCGGCCGGCCCGGTGTCCGGCCGCAGCCGGGCGCTGCTTTGAAAGAAGCCGATGCGGTTCTTGACGTCGTCGGGCTGGGCGAGAAACGGCATTACCCTGTGCTGCGGTTGACGGTCCCCGACCGCAAGCGCCTCGAGGTCGCGCGGGCGCTCGCCATGCGCCCGCGGCTGCTCCTACTCGACGAGGTGATGGCGGGACTCAACCAGGTGGAGATCGAGCAGGCGCTGGAGATGGTTCGCCGCGTGCGCGACAGCGGCGTGACGATCGTGCTCATCGAGCACGTCATGAAGGTGATCGTGGGCGTTTGCAAGCGCGCGCTCGTGCTCAACTTCGGACGCAACCTGGTTGAGGGACCACCCGCCGAGGTCCTCAAGGACCGCCG
>JALYYE010000294.1 GCA_030946735.1 Candidatus Dormiibacterota bacterium | reverse complement strand
GCGCCGGCGTGGGGGCCGGGGTCGGCGCCGGCGCGGGGGCGGGGGTAGGTGCGGGCGTCGGTGCCGGGGTCGGCGCCGGGGTCGGATCCGGCACGATGGCGATCGGGACGACCGGCCTGGCCGTGGGGCCCATCGCCGTGACCGGATCGCCCTTAGGGGCGGTCATCACGGCGGTGACCGATAGCGAGCCTCCGCCCTCGATGCCACGATCCCTCACAGCATCGGCGACCACCGTGGCCTTTAGCGGTTTGGTGTGGAGACCGGCGTCCAACCCGAGGTCTGGCCCGAGTTGCGGGATACTCACCCAGGCGAGCCCGTCGCGGGGTTGCAGGGCAACCAGCGCCATGACGCCGAACAGGACGACGATCACCGTTGACAGCCCGAAGAAGCCCGCAAGCGTGCGTCGAGCATGGAAACGGGAACCCATCGCAGATTCGATCCTAGGGCCGGTCAGTTACGGCATCCGTTTCCCGCAAGGGCGCTGGCCCCCGCTGCCGCAAGGCATTCCGTAATGATCGAGTTGTCCGCGCGACTTGCCGATGGCTAGGTGACGGCGAGATTGCCTTCGCGCGCCACGGTATGGACGTCTTTGACTGTCTCGAGCCGCTCCATCAGGCGGCTGAGCTGGGTCAGGCTGCTGATTTCCACCGTGGTCGAGATGACTGCGGTCTTGTCGTCATAGACCTGGACTTCCGCGCCGGTCAGGTTGATCTTGCTCTCCGCGATGACCGTCGCGATGTCGCGCAGCAGTCCGGTACGATCCCAGGCTTCGATCTTGATGCCGACCGGATAGAGCTGCCGGCCGCCCGTGTCCCAATCGACAGGAACGACGCGCTCCTGGTTGGAGACGTTCAAGATGTTCTTGCAACTCGTTCGATGCACCGTGATCCCCTTGCCCCGGGTGATATAGCCGCTGATCGGGTCACCGGGCACGGGCTTGCAGCACTGGGCGATCTGGGTTAGCACGCCCCGCTCGCCCTTGACGCGGATCTCACCGGTGGGCTTGAACTGCGGGACCAGCGGAATGAGCGGGAACTCGCCATTGCCTTCGGGCTGCTCGCCGGCCGCCATGTACTTGAGCAGCACGGAGTGTGGGCTGACGTCGCCGTATCCGATGGCGGCGTAGAAGTCATTGAGGTCGTTGAACCGAAACTCGCGGGCGAGCTCGAGGACCCGCTCCTCGCCGATCGAAGCCAGCGCCCGCTGCTGCATACGACGGAATTCCTTGTCGAGGAGCTCTTTACCCTTGCTGACGTTTTCTTCGCGTCGCTCCTTCTTGAACCAGACCCGGATCTTCTGCGAGGCGCCCGCGGTCTTGACAAACCCCAACCAGTCGCGGCTTGGCCCATGTGGCCCCTTTGAGGTGAGGACCTCAACGATGTCGCCGTTCTGGAGCTGGTAGTCGAGTGGCACCATGCGGCCGTTCGACTTGGCGCCGATGCAGCGATGTCCAACCTCGGTGTGAATCCGGTAGGCAAAATCCACGGCCGTCGCGCCCGTCGGCAGCGCCAGGACGTCCCCTTTCGGTGTGAAGACGAAGACCTCGTCGCGGAAGACGTCGACCTTCACGGCGTCGACGAACTTCTCGGCGTCAAGCACCTCCTTCTGCCAGTCCATCAGCTGGCGCAGCCAGGCGAACCGCTGGTCCATCTTGCGGTCGTCCTTGCCGCCCTCTTTGTAGGTCCAGTGCGCCGCGACCCCCCACTCCGCGGTGCGGTGCATCTCGTGGGTGCGGATCTGGATCTCCATCGGCTCGCCGCTATGGCTGACCACGGTGGTGTGCAGCGACTGGTAGCCGTTCGACTTGGGCATCGCAATGTAGTCCTTGAAACGGCCGGGAATCGGCTTCCAGAGCGAGTGGATGACCCCTAGAGCGCCGTAGCAATCCTTGATCGAGTCGGTCAGGACCCGGATGGCGGAAAGATCGTAAATATCGTCGAACTCCTTCCCCATGGCGAGCTTGTTGGCGATGCTGTAGACGTGCTTCGGGCGCCCGGTGGTATCGGCCTTGATGCCGACCCCGGTCAGTTCCCGTTCCAGGATTTCCTTGATGTCGTTGACGGAGGTCTCCCGCTCCTTCCGCTTGCGCGCGATCTTCTTGACGATCTCCCGGTACTCGTCCGGATGCAGTTGCGCGAACGACAGGTCTTCCAACTCCCACTTGATGTTCCACATCCCCAGGCGATGCGCCAGCGGAGCGTAGATGTCGAGCGTCTCCTGCGCCATCGCCCTCCGGCGGACCTCGGGAAGGGACTCCACGGTTCGCATGTTGTGGAGCCGGTCCGCCAGCTTCATCAACACCACCCGCACGTCCTCCGCCATGGCCACGAGCATCTTGCGGACGTTTTCCGCCTGCGCCTGCTCGGGACTGTGAAACGAGATCTTCTCCAACTTGGTCACGCCCGCGACGAGCTTGCCGACCGTCGGCCCGAAGCTCTGTTCCAGGTCGGAGATGGTCAGATGGGTGTCTTCCACCGTGTCGTGGAGGATGGCGGCGGCAAGGGTGTCGCGATCCAGTTGGAGGTCTGCCAGGATGGCAGCGACGCTCAGCGGGTGCTCGATGAACTTCTCGCCGGAGAGGCGGTTCTGGTCATGGTGGGCACTGGCCGCGGCGTCGTAGGCGCGCGAGAGCACCTCGATGTCCTTCGGAGGCAGGTAACTGACCCTGGTCAGAAGGTCGGCGAATTGCATGACCGGTTCCCTAATTCGTTGATGGCGAAATTATCCCCGAACTTCGGGGAATGAATCAGTACGCCTTTCCCCAGGCAACTTCCACGCTGGCGGGACGACCGCAGACCGCGCAGGGTTGGTCCGACCCTCCGGACGAGAGGATCACCCGGGTGGTGGCCGTGGTCCGCTCCTTCACCGTGCGCTCGTCCTCGGCGCGGCCGCACCAGCGGGTGACGGCGAACCCGATCGAGCTCTCAAAGAAGCGCACCATGGCCTCGAGCGAATCGAGCCTAACCGTGTGGGCGTCGCGGAATTCCCGGGCCCGTTTGAATAGGGCTTCCTGGGTCTCCTCGAGCATCGCCGGGATGGTGACGGCGAGCTCGCCCAGAGGGACAGTCTGCTTGGCGCGGTTGAGACGCCGGACCACGGTGGCCTCGCCCTTAGCTAGGTCGCGCGGACCGATCTCGATGCGCAGCGGAACCCCCTTCAATTCCCACTCGTTGAACTTGAATCCCGGCCGCTCGTCGCGCCAGTCGACCTTGACGCGGAGGTCTTCCAGGTCGGCACGCACCTGCTGGAGCGCGGTTTCGATCTGACGCCGCTCGCCCTCGCCGCGGAAGATCGGGATGATGATGACCTGCACCGGCGCGATGCGCGGCGGCAGCTGCAAACCGGAGTCGTCGCCGTGCGCCATCACGACGGCGCCCACCATGCGCGTGGACATCCCCCAGCTGGTCGAGTAAGGATACTGTCGCTCGTTGGTGCGCCCCGTGAAGGTCAGGTCGTAGGCGCGGGTGAAGTTTTCCCCGAAGTAATGCGAGGTGCCCATCTGCAGGGCCTTGCCGTCGATCATCATGCCTTCGATGGCGGTCGAGTACTGGGCGCCGGCAAACTTCTCGCTCTCGGACTTGCGTCCGGTGAGGACCGGGATCGCGCACCACTCCTCGGCGATCCGGCGATAGCAGTCGAGCATCTTGGCGACCTCTTCCTCAGCCTCGGTCGCGGCTTCGTGGAAGGTATGGCCCTCCTGCCAGAGGAACTCTCGGGTCCGAAGGAAGAAACGGGTACGCAACTCCCAGCGAAAGACGTTGTTCCACTGGTTGGTGAGCACGGGCAGGTCGCGGTAGGACTGGATGTAATCGCGAAGCACCGTCGCGATCATCGTCTCGGAAGTTGGCCGTAGAACGAGGGGTTCCTCGAGGTCCTTGCCGCCACCTTTGGTGACGAGCTGAAATTCTGGTTCGAAGCCCGCGACATGGTCCTTCTCTTTTTGCAGGAAGCTCAGTGGGATCAGCGCCGGGAAATACCAGTTCTCGTGGCCGGTTTCCTTGATGAGACTATCCAGCGGATCGCGAATGTTTTCCCACAGCGCGTAGCCGTAGGGACGGATGATCATGGTGCCGGCCACCGGCGAGTTGTCCGCTAATTGCGCCTTGCGGACGACGTCGTTGTACCAGCCCGGAAAATCCTGGGACTGTTTGCGAATCTCCTTGACGAAGCCGCTGGCTTTTTCGTCGACAGCCATGTGGCTTAGGAGTATACGGAGGGCGAGCCGGGCTCCTTACGAGGCGAGCTTTTCCTCGTCTTCCTTGGCGATCGCGTCCAGCTCGCGTAACAGGGCCGGAACTAGCTCCTTCTCAGGGAAGGTCCCGACGATCTTGCCGTGCTTGAAAAGGATCCCCTTGTTCTTGCCTCCCGCGATGCCGATGTCGGCGTGCTGACCCTCACCGGGACCGTTGACGACGCAGCCCATCACCGAGACGTTGATCGGCCGTTTGATCCTCTTGAGCGCCTTCTCCACCTCGGCCACCATCGGCAGCATGTCGATCTCGAGGCGCCCGCACATGGGGCAGGCGATCAGGTTGGGGCCGGTCAGCTTTTCGGCAAGGGCGTTGATGATGCCGTAGGCGACTTCGACCTCCTCGACCGAGTCGCCGGCAAGCGAGACCCGGATGGTGTCGCCGATGCCCTCCTCGAGCAAAACGCCTATCCCGACCGCGCTCTTGACCGCGCCGGTGCGGGGCGGACCAGCCTCGGTGACGCCCAGGTGCAGCGGGTAGGAAATCTTGTCCGCGATCGCGCGGTTGGCCGCAATCATCGTGGGCGGATCGGACGCTTTCATCGAGACCTTGATCAGGTTGAAATCGAGCGATTCGAGGATGTGAATATGGCCCAGGGCCGCGTTGACCATGGCCGCCACCACTTCCTCGGTGGGCGGACGAACGCCCGCGCCCTCCTTGGCACGACCGGGGAGTGAACCCGCGTTAACGCCGATGCGGATCGGCACCTCGCGCTCCTTCGCCCGACGGGTGATCTCTTTGACTTTTTCCGGGTCCTTGATGTTGCCGGGATTGAGCCGCAGCCCGTCGACGCCGGCCTCGAGCGCCATCAGCGCCAGCGGCGCATCGTAATGAATGTCGGCGATGATCGGCAGTGGCGAGGCCTTTTTGATCTCCACCATCGCCAGGGCCGCCTCTTTGGTCGGCACGGCGACGCGAACGATGCGGCAATTCGCATCCTTGAGGCGCGCGATCTCGTTGAGCGTCGCTCTGACATCTCGCGTGTCTGCCTTGGTCATCGACTGCACCACAATCTCGGCGGCGCCGCCGATAACGACGTTGCCGACGCGAACCGGGACGGACTTACGGCGTGGTTTCATGGCCTCATCTCAACAAATCGTTATATGTCACCAGCCCGATCAAACCAAACAAAAGAGCGAGACCGACATAGTGGACGACTTGCTCTCGGGCGGGATCGACTGGCCGGCCCCGAACCAATTCGACCACCAGGAAAGCGGCACGCCCACCATCGAGTGCCGGGAAGGGCAGGATGTTCGCCAACCCGAGGCTGAGGCTCAGAAGCGCAACGACGGCCACCAGTGACAGCGGCCCGGCCTGGGCGGCCTTGGCCGTGGTTTTCACGATGCCGACCGGGCCCTCCAGACCCCGCGGTCCGAGCAGCCCCCCGAGTTTCTTGTCGGTGGCCAGTTGATAGATGCCCCCGACGATCCCCACGATGGAATCGCCGGTATCGCGGAGTGCCCGCTCCGCCCCATCAACCGGACCCGGCTTGAAGGTATGGATGGCCGGATGGAAGCCAAGAATGTAACTACCTGAAGCCGGGTCCAGCTTGGGAGTCACGGTCAAGGTCAACTGCTCACCGTGGCGGTCAACGACGACCGTGACCGGCGTGTCTTTGGCCGCATCCAGGGCGCTTCGCAGGTCTTCGAACTTGTTGATCGGGCGCTCGTTGACGGATCGGATCACGTCACCCGCCAACAGCCCGGCGCTGCTGGCTGGGGTCCCGGTATCCACCGCGCTGACCGCGATTGGGGTTTGCACCTCGGCCGCTCCGACCGTGGTGTAGACCCCAAAGAAGATCAGAACGGGCAGCGCCACGTTGAACGCGGACCCGGCGACGATGACCACGAATCGCTGCCAGAGCGGATGCGCATTGAAGCTGCGGGGGCCGGCGTCCATGCTGCCGTCCATACCGGCCAGCTTGACGAAGCCACCGAGCGGAATCGCCCGGAGCGCATAGAGCGTCTCGCCTCGCTGCCAGCCGGCGAGCTGAGGGCCGAATCCCACGCTGAACTGCTCCACTTTGATCCCGGCGAGCTTGGCACTGATGAAGTGTCCCGACTCATGCACGATGACCAGCAGGCTGAAGATGACGATGACCAGCGGTACGAGGACCACCGGGCTCATGCGGGTTGTTTGCTCCGAAGCCGGCTGGTTCCGGCCGTTGAGCCTCGCACATGGGCGCGCGCCCACTTATCCGCCGCGACCACGGCATCCAGGGTCAACTCCTCGATGCGCTCGGCAGCCTCGAGGGCATGCCGTACCGAGGGAACGATGTCCACGAACCGGCGCTGTCCCATGAGAAAAAGCGCGACCGCTTCCTCATTGGCGGCGTTGAGAACGGCTGGGGCGGTGCCGCCTCGCTCCCCCGCCTCGCGGGCGAGCGCCACAGCCGGGTAGCGCACGCCATCGAGTGCCTCGAAGGCGAGCTGGCCGAGTGCCGCGAGGTCAGGTGCCGGCACGACGCCGTCGAGCCGGTCCGGAAAGCTCAGTGCAACCGCGATTGGTAGGTGCATGTCCGGTACGCCCAGCTGTGCCTTGATGCTGCCGTCGACGAACTCGACCATCGAGTGCACGACACTCTGCGGATGGACGATGACATCAATCGCGCTGTAGGGGACATCGAAGAGAAAGTGCGCCTCGATCACCTCGAGTCCCTTGTTCATCATCGTGGCGGAGTCGACGCTGATCTTGGGACCCATCTTCCAGCGTGGATGAGCGAGCGCCTCGGCAATCGTGACGCTCTGCAGCGTCTCCGCCGGACGTCGCAGGAAGGGACCACCTGAGCCGGTCAGGATCAGCCGGCGGATGGCGCTCTCCTTCTCCCCCCAGAGGCATTGCCAGATGGCACTGTGCTCGCTGTCGATCGGGAAGATCTGAGACCCGTGGCGGCGCATCCGTTCGCGAACCAGTTCGCCCGCCATGACGAGGACTTCCTTGGTGGCGAGCGCGATGTCCTTGCCCGCCTCGAGTGCGGCCAGGGTTGGCGCCAGCGCCGCACTGCCGGCGGCAGCGACAATCACGAGGTCCACCTCGGGGTCACGCACCACCTCATCGATGGCATGGGCAGCCTGCGCCGCATCGCCGCCGGCGGGGTTCGCCAGTAGGGCATGGGCTTCCGGATGCCGGCGAGCGACCGCCTGGAGCGCGGCCGCGTTGCTCCCGGCAATCAACGCATGAAGCGCGAATCGGTCCGGATGCCGTTCGACCAGGTCGCAGACCTGCCGGCCAATCGACCCGGTCGCGCCGAGCAGCGCGAGGCGCCGGGGCGACCGACGAGGGGATCTCATCTCATTACAGGGTAGGGCGGGGTCTTCCCGCATCAGCTGAAACGCGTTGTCAACCTGAGGCATGCACCTGACCGGTCTAGGCGAGGTGCAAAAACGTCACGTAATAGTACACGACCACTCCCACCAGCAGGAGCGAATCAATACGGTCCAAGACGCCACCGTGACCCGGAATCAGGTGGCTCGCATCTTTGACGCCGGCGGTGCGCTTGATCTGCGATTCGACCAGGTCACCGGCCTCGGCGAACACGCCGATCAGAAGGCCAAGGATGACGTTGTGGGGAAAGCTGATGTTTAGCAGCAGGCCGACGATGCCGAAGAAGACCGTGCTGGCGAGCAGCTCGGCGATGGCCCCTTCCGCCGTCTTCTTGGGGCTGATGCGGGAAAAGAATCGGTGGCGACCAAAGCGCAGCCCGACAACCATCGCGGCCGTATCACCGACCCAGATGGCGCCGAAAACCGCGATGACGTAACCGAACCCGAGGTGGTTGGGGTCGGGGCGATGTAAGAAATAAAGCGACAGGTAGAAGCTGAGTGTGAATGCCAGGTAAAGACTTCCGCCGACGGCCAGCGCCCAGCGGGTGAGACTGGCTCGCCAGTCGCGCACGAACACTAGCGTGCCAAGGCCGAGGACGGTGGCGGCAGCCAGGAGGAAGGCGATATCCGCCCAGGACGGCAGCCGGTCCCGCAGGAGGAGCGCATAGCTCAGCGGGAACAAAACCCAGAGGGGTGCGGGCGCGGCCATCGCGCGGGTCAGGTTCCAGTATTCGATCAGCGCGGCGCCAAGAATGACGGCGATTGCGGCGTAGACCCAGATCGAGCCCAGGATCAGGACGGCGAGCACGACCGCGATCAGCACCGCGGCGGTGGCGATGCGGACCACCATGTTGGATCGCGGCGCCGCGGCTAGCGGCGGCTCGGCAGCCTTGGCATCAGCGACCTCGATTGGAGACCTCCTCCGGCCGGGCGCCAAAGCGACGGACGCGCCGCTGGTACGAGGCGATCGCCTCGTCGAAGTCGGCATCGGCGAAGTCGGGCCAGAGCGTCTGGGTACTGTAAAACTCGGAGTACGCCGTCTGCCACAGTAGAAAATTACTGAGTCGCATTTCGCCCGCGGTGCGGACCACCAGGTCCGGATCGGGCAGGCCCCGCGTGTAGAGGTGGCTCGCCAGAGTGCCTTCGTCCAGTTGGGTCAGGTCGGCGCCCTCGCAGGCCAGCTCTCGGATGGCGTCGATGATCTCCAGCCGGCCACCGTAGTTGATCGCGATATTGAGAATCGCCTTGGCGCTGAGCCGGGTTCGCTCGCTCGCTTGGCGCATCTGGTCCTGGAGCGCCGGGGAAAGCTCCTGCAACCGCCCGGAGAAGCGCAGCTCGATGCCACGCCGAGCTAGCTCGTCGACCTCCCGGCGGATGGTCTCCGAGAAGAGCGCCATCAGGGCATCGACTTCATCGCGGGGCCGCGACCAATTCTCCGTCGAGAAGGCGTAGAGCGTCAAGACACGGACGCCGCGGCGGTCCGCGGCTTCCGCGACCCGGCGGATGGTTTCGATCCCGGCTTTGTGCCCCATGACCCGCGGCAGTAAGCGCTCGCGGGCCCAGCGGCTGTTGCCATCCATGATGATCGCGACGTGCTCGGGCGGGGGCAACTGGCTCACCAGTGGTTCTTGGGCGTTAGACCTCCATGATCTCGGCTTCCTTGCGGGCGGCCATCTGGTCGACCAGACCGATGTAGCGGTCGGCGACCTTCTGCAGCTGGTCGCCCCCACGCCGGGCCTCGTCGGCTGAGATCTGTTTGTCCTTCTCGAGTGCCTTGATGCGATCCATCTGCTCGCGCCGGATGTTCCGGATGGCGACGTGGGCGCCCTCCGCGTAGCGCTTGACCAGGCGCGCGTACTCGCGGCGCCGCTCTTCGTTCAGGGGCGGAATGGGCACCCGGATCAGCTGGCCATCGTTACCCGGATTCAGACCGAGCTCCGATTTCTGGATCGCTTTTTCCACCGCGCTGATGATGGTTCGGTCCCACGGCTGGATGATGATCATGCGCGCCTCGGGAACAGTAATGGTGGCGAGCTGGTTCAGGGGCGTCGGATTCCCGTAGTACTCGACCGGAATTTTGTCCACCAGCGCCGGGCTGGCGCGCCCGGTTCGAATCGTGAGGATCTCCTTGGAAAGGGCCTCCAGGCTCTTCTGCATCTTAGTCTCGGCGTCCTTGACGTTCGCTTCGATCATTCGGGCGGTCCCACCATGGTTCCGATCGGCTTGCCCCCCACCACGCCTTCCAGGTTGCCGCTATGCGATAGGTCAAAGACGATGATCGGGATGTTGTTCTCGCGACAGAGGGTGACCGCGGTGTGGTCCATGACCCGCAAGTCTTTGTTGATCAGATCGAGATAGTCGAGGCGCGCGAACCGCTTGGCCTTTGGATTGGTCACGGGGTCGGCATCGTAGACGCCGTCGACTTTCGTCGCCTTGAGGACCACCTCGGCCTCGATTTCGACGGCGCGCAGGGCGGCGGTGGTGTCGGTGCTGAAGTAGGGATTGCCACTGCCGGCCGCGAGGATGACCACACGGCCCTTCTCCAGGTGACGGACGGCGCGCCGCCGGATGTACGGCTCCGCGATCTGGTGCATGCTGATCGCGGTCTGCACCCGCGTTGGCTGGTCCCGGTTCTCCAGCGCGTCCTGTAGCGCCAGTGCGTTTATCACGGTGCCGAGCATGCCCATGTAATCCGCGGTGACCCGATCCATACCGCGCTTGCTGGCCGCATCGCCGCGGATGATGTTGCCGCCACCCACCACGATCGCGAACTGGGTGTTGTACTTGGACTTCACCGCGATGATGTCCTCAGCGATTTCGTTGACGATATCCGGATCGATGCCGAAGGCTGCCTTTCCGGCGAGTCCCTCGCCTCCGAGCTTGAGGAGCACCCGATTGTAGCGCGGCAGAGCCGACGGCTTGATCACTGCATGACGTGGCGGACTAGCTGGCTTCTCCGACCTTGAAACGGGCGAAACGGGAAATGGTTATGTTCTCGCCAAGTTTCGCGATGGCCTCTTTGAGCATCTGGTCCACGGTCCGCTTGTCGTCCTTGGCCCAGGCCTGGTCGAGCAGAACCTCGCGCTTGTAGAAGTCGTTCATCTTGCCCTGGATGATCTTCTCGATTACCGCCTCCGGCTTCTTCTGGTCCTTCGCCTGCCCCTCGAAGATGGCCCGCTCCCGGTCGAGAACGTCCTGCGGCACGTCTTCGCGGCGAAGATACTTCGGCTCGGCCGCCGCGATGTGGACGGCGATCTCGTGCGCCAGGTGGCGGAACTCGTCGTTGCGGGCGACGAAGTCACTCTCGCTATTCAGCTCCAACAGGACGCCGAGCTGGTGGTTGTGGTGGACGTAGGTGGCAATGATCCCTTCCCGCGCCGTGCGGGTCGCCTTGGTTCCAGCCTTGGCGATGCCCTTCTGGCGCAGCCAGTCCTTCGCCTTCTCGAAATCAGCGTTGGTTGCTTCCAAGGCGCGCTTCGAGTCCATCATGCCAGCACCGGTGGCCTCGCGAAGAGCACGCACCTGCTCCGCTGGAATCGGTTTGCGGTCGCCTTCCGGTGTCGGATTCGCCACGGCTATTTCTCGTCGTCCAGGGCTTCGTCCTCGTAGAACTCGGCCTCGTTGACGGTGGGCATTCCGGCAAAGCTCTTTTCCTCTTCGTCCTCTTCTGCCCCACCGAATTCGAACTCGGTGACCGGCACTTCGGGTGCGGCCGCGAGCTCCTCCGGGCTGATCAGCTGGCGCGCCTCCAGGGCTGCGTCGGCGATCTTCGAGGTGATCAGCTTGACCGCGCGGATGGCGTCGTCGTTGCCGGGGATCACGTGGTCGATCTCGTCCGGGTCACAGTTGGAATCGGTGATGGCCACGATCGGGATGCCGAGCTTGCGGGCCTCGGTGATGGCGATGTGCTCCTTACGCGGGTCGACCACGTAGACCGCGCCCGGCAGCCGCTTCATCTCCGCCATGCCGCCGAAAAAGCGCTCAAGCCGCTGGTATTCCTCTTCCAGCTGGGTGATCGCCTTCTTGCTGCCGGTGAACCCGCCGTTGTTGCGGATGGCGCGGAGGCTGTTGAGCCGCTCGATCTGGCGCCGCATGACCGTGAAGTTGGTCAGCATCCCGCCCATCCAGCGATGGTTGACAAACGGCATGCCCGAGCGGCGGGCCTCCAGCTCGATCGATTCCTGGGCCTGTTTCTTGGTGCCGATGAAGAGCACCATCCGGCCGCCACCGACGACCTCCTTGACCCAGTTCGAGGCGTCGTCCAGCAGCTTGACCGTCTGCTGAAGGTCGATGATGTGGATCCCGTTGCGAGCGGTGAAAATGTACCGCTTCATCTTCGGATTCCAGCGACTGGTCTGATGGCCGAAGTGGACACCAGCCTCGAGGAGTTGCTTGAGCGTTACGAGTGGCATGCGAAAACGAACCTCCTGTTTCTACTTCCGCCTCCGTCATCCGGCCGCCGGACCTGGGATCAGGCAACCCGTGACCGTCGAGAGACGTGCTTATTTGTTCGCCAAAGTATAGCCGCTGCGCGCGAGTTTGAAACCCGGCCTAGGCGGCGGGGACGGTCGGCTTCTTGGTCCGGGGCGCGCGGGGACGGGCGCTCGTGCGGGCGGCCCGCTCCGGCTTGCAGGCGGGATAGTCGGAGCAGCTCTTGAACTCGCCGTACTTTCCCTGGCGCAGCACCTGAGGCTTCCCGCAGCGCGGGCAGGGATCGTCCATCAGTAGCTCGCTCGGGGCGGGGGGCGTGATGGTGCGCTTGCCGCCTTCGATGAAGCGACAGTCCGGATACCCGGAGCAGCCGACGAAGCTGCCGAAGCGTCCCTTCCGATTGAGTAGCGGCTTCCCGCAGTTCGGGCAAACGCGACCTTCCACGACGTCAGCCGGGTTGATCTCGCGCTTCACGTAGCGGCACTTCGGATAGCCGGAGCAGGCGACGAACGGACCGCGCTTTCCGGTGCGTGTTACCAGCGGCTTGCCGCATTTCGGGCACATCTCGCCGGTGGGCTCCGGTGGCGGCGCCTTCTCCTGGCCCTCGCGACCCTGGATGTAATCGCACTCGGGGTAGAGCGAGCAGCCGACGAACTCTCCCAGCTTGCTCATGCGGTAGACGAGGCGACCGGCGCGTCCTTCTTGCTTGCACTTGGGGCAGTCCTCGCCCGTCTCGCGCATGGGGACCTTGACGCGCGGCGTCGCCTCGGCTTTGGTGAGCGTCTTAGAGAACGGCGCGTAGAACTCGCGGACGATAGGCACCCACTTGCGCCGCCCTTCCTCGACGTCGTCGAGCTCCTCTTCCATCCCGGCGGTGAAGGTGACGTCGACGATGTCCGGAAAATGCTCCACCAGCCAGGCATTAACGGTTTTGCCCAGATCGGTTGGGGACAGGCGGCGCTCTTCTTGCTTGACGTAATGGCGCGTTTGGATGACCTCGACGGTTGGCGCGAACGTGCTCGGCCGGCCCACACCCAGCTCCTCTAGCGCCTTGATCAAGGAGGCTTCCGTGTAGCGCGGCGGCGGCTGCGTGAAGTGCTGCTCGGGCTTCAGCTCGCGCAGGTTGAGCGGCTCGTCGATAGCGAGCGCCGGCAGCTCCTTCTCCTCGTCGTTGTCGCTATCACGCTCCCAGACGCGGTAGAAGCCGTCGAAGACGAGCACCGAGCCGTTCGCCCGGAACACGTAGTCCGCGGCGCCGATGTCGACGCGCGTCTGTGCGAAGCGCGCGGGGGACATCTGGCTGGCGGTGAAGCGCTGCCAGATCATCCGATACAGCCTGAGCTGGTCGGGCGTGAGAAAGTTGCGGACCGAGTCTGGCGTGCGCTCGACATCGGTCGGCCGGATGGCTTCGTGCGCATCCTGGACCGGGCCCTTGGCTTTGAACTCCACCTTGTCGCGTCGGGCATAGGTCGGTCCGTACTGCTCGGTGATGAAGCGTCGAGCCGCGGTGCTCGCGTCGTCCGAGATGCGGAAGGAGTCGGTGCGCATATACGTGATCAGACCCGTCGGTCCCTCGCTGCCGAGCTCGACGCCCTCGTAGAGCTGCTGCGCGAGGCTCATCGTTCGGTTGGGCTTCATCCGTAGGCGGTTCGACGCATCCTGCTGCAGCGTGCTCGTCTTGTAGGGCGGCGGCGAATTCCGCGTACTGTCCTTGGTCTCGATCGACAGCACCTTGTAGCTGGCGCCCTCGAGCTGCGCCACGATCTCATTGACTTGCTCCTCTTGGGTTAGGTCCAGCTTCTCCTCGCTACCCCGCTTGCTGTGGAGACGGGCGCCAAAGATCCGCTGTGGCAAGTCGATCTTGGAGAGCATCGCGTCGAGCGTCCAGGACTCGACCGGGACGAACTTCTCGATCTCCTCTTCCCGTTCGCACACCAACCGGACCGCAACCGATTGCACCCGGCCGGCGCTCAGGCCTTTTCGAATCTTCTTCCACAACAGCGGACTGAGCTTGTAGCCGACGAGACGGTCGATCACGCGACGCGCCTGCTGCGCGTCGATGAGGTCCTGATTCATGGGGCGAAGCGCGTTGAGGGCCTTCTCCACGGCGCTCGGCGTAATCTCGTGCAATTCGATCCGGCGTGGGTCCTTCAAGTTGAGGACATGCGCGAGGTGCCAGGCGATCGCCTCGCCTTCACGGTCCGGGTCCGATGCCAGGAGGATTTCAGAAGCACCCTTGGCAGCCGCCTTCAGATCCTTGATCGTCGATTCCTTTCCTGGAATCGTCACGTATTCCGGCTTGAAGGAATGTTCGATGTCGATGCCGAGGGTGCTCTTGGGCAAGTCGCGTACGTGACCCATCGACGCGCGAATGTCGTACTTGCCACCGAGAAACCGGCCAAGCGTTTTGGCCTTCGCGGGGGATTCAACGATGATCAGTGGGTTTGCCATATCAGGCTCGCGAGGAGCGGGTGACCGCTCCGCAGTCGCCGATTATATAGCCGCTCATTTCCAACAATGTCAAGCGCCGACTCACTTCCTTGATGTCAAGGTTCAGCATGGTCGCCAGGTCATCATGATGGCGGGGTTCTACCCAATCAAGCAACTCCCAAACGGCAAGGAGCTCGGGTTCTTGCGGTCCTGAACCCGCGCGCGTACGCGCACGCGTGCGCGCGTGTACCCGCGCCTGCGCTCGCGCGCGCGCGTGCGCGAGATCGGCAAACTCCTCCAGCACATCCTCAACGGTTTGCACCAGCTTCGCGCCATCTTTGATTAGCTGGTGGCCCCCGATGGCGAGTGGATTCTCGATACTCCCGGGGACGCAAAAAACCTCCCGTCCCTGCTCGGCCGCCATGCGCGCGGTGATCAGTGCACCGCTTCGCTGCGCCGCCTCGACAATTACGACGCCGAGGCTGAGGCCGCTGATGATCCGATTGCGAACCGGAAAGCGACCGGGCAACGGCAGGGTGCCGTTCTCGGCTTCGGTTATGACCGCGCCGGTTTTCGCGATCGCCTGCGCCAGCTCGGCGTGCTCGGGCGGATAGATCCGGTCGAGCCCGGTCGCCATCACGGCAACGGTTGGACTCCTCCCTTCCAGAGCGCCCCGATGCGCCGCCGCATCGATGCCACGAGCGAGTCCGCTGACGACCACCACCCCGGCGTCCGAGAGGTCACGCGCAAATCGGTGGGCGGCGCGTCGGCCGTACGGGGTCGCGTGCCGCGAGCCGACGATCGCGATCATCGGCTCGGATGGGATGGTCCCATTGACGTACAGCCGCGCCGGCGGATCGTGAATCTGCTTCAGCAGCGCCGGATAGTCCGGTTCACTCAGCCAGACGACCCGCGGGTCAGGGTACTGGGTCACCCGCTTTCGCGATACTGCAGCGCCTCGGCGACCTGCGCCTGCTCGATGTCGGGGCGTCCCTCAAGGTCGGCGATGGTCCGGGCGACGCGCAGCACCCGGTGGACCGCCCGTCCGCTCAGCTGCAACCGCTCGGCAGCCGCCTCCAGCAGGGCCTGGCCGGCGGCGTCCAGGGCGGCATCCCTCCGCAGCTGCGGACCCGAGAGCGCGCCATTCCAGGGGCCCTGCGGGCGGCGTTCCCGTTGGCGAGCGCGTGCTTCCATGACGCGCTCACGAACGGCGGCGCTGGATTCAGCGACGGTGGGTCTTCGCAGCAACTCGCCCGCGGGCTGCCGCGGCACCATCACCTGCAGATCGATCCGGTCCCGTATGGGGCCGGACAGCCGGGCACGATATCGCTGCCGCTCCAGCGGTGTGCACTCGCAGAGCCGGCGCGGGTCGCCGGCGAAGCCACAGGGGCAGGGATTCGAGGCTGCGACCAGGATGAAGCGAGCGGGCAGGACGGCGTGGCCACGGGAACGTGCCACGGCCAGCCTCCCTTCTTCGAGCGGCTGGCGCAGCGCCTCGAGGGCGTCTCGGCGGAACTCGGTGATTTCGTCCATAAACAAAACGCCTCGGTGAGAACGGGTAACCTCCCCGGGTCGGGGAGTCGCGCCGCCTCCGCCTACGAGGGCCGCCGGAGAGATGCTGTGATGCGGCGCCCGAAAAGGCGGGACCTCGAGAAGGCCGGCGCCCGCCGGGAGCATCCCGACGCAGGATGCGATCGATGTCACCTCCACCGCTTCCCTCCGATTGAGCGGGGGGAGAACCCCGGGGAGCGCCCGAGCGAGGAGCGTCTTGCCTGTGCCCGGCGGCCCTACCAATAAGAGATGATGCGCTCCGGTAGCGGCGACTTCGAGCGCGCGCTTGGCATACGGTTGCCCGTGGATATCGGCGAGGTCGACGTGAGCGGGTGGATTGCCGGGCGGCGGCGCGGCGGCGGGTGACGCGTCCAGGGGCGCGCCTGATTCCCAGTGGGCTTTCAACTGTCGCAGGTGGTCGACCCCGACAACCGTCGCGCCGGTGGCGATCTTTGCCTCGGCGACATTGGCACTGGGGACGTAGAAACGCCGCACGCCCAGACGATCGAGGTGCGCGACGATCGCAAGCGTGCCGCGGATCGCGCGCAGCGTCCCATCCAAGGCGAGCTCGCCGAGCCAGGCCGCGTCGCCAGGCAGGCCGCGCTCCTCGGCTGCGTTGACGATGGCCGCCGCCATCGCCAGGTCGAAGCCGGTCCCTTCTTTGGGCAGTTGCGCGGGCGCGAGATTGATGGTCACCTTCCGGCCGGGGAACTCGAAGCCGCTGTTGTTGATGGCGATCTTGACGCGCTCGCGAGCTTCCTGAAGCGCCCGATCGCCGAGCCCGACGATGTGAAACCCGGGAAGGCCGTCGGCAATGTTGGCCTCCACCTCGACGCGGACACCGTCGAGGCCGAAGACCGTCCCGGACAGGGCCCTGGCCAGCACCAGGGCCGATATTACACTGTTTTGTGTATCAGTGTCAGCTAGTGGTTGGGGAATCCTGGCGCGGTAACGACGGGTCTGTAGGGGCCGGGCTGGACGTGGGCGACACCGGGCTCGCGGCGACCCTCTGGCGACCCTTCAGCTCGCGCAAGGCCATGAAGCCCTGAACCAGGAAAAACAAGATCAGCAAGCGAAGCCAGATCCCCGCAAAAGCGCCGGCGAGCAAGACCACAACGGTCTCGATTCCGTAGAGACCGGTGGCGATTCCCAACGCGATCAGCGAGCCGCGCATCGTGAAGTACCCGAGGGCGATCAGGATGATTCCCTCTGCGGCGGCAAACCAGCCACTGCCGAACAGCTTGAGCAAGACGTCGACGTGGCCTAGCTCGGCGAAGAGGCCCAACAGGAGGGTCAGCCCCCCGATGATGTAGAGCGCGATGTAAGCGTTGCGGTGCCGGCTCCGAAGTTTCGTTTCATCCACTGTCCTTGCCACCTTGATCCTCCCGTTCCCTGATGATTAGCTAACGATCCCACACCTATCGTCGTACGTTCCCGGGTAATCGCACAAGCGATGAAATGGAAATATTCGGCGGCCCGCGCCCTTGGTTGGGTGACAACGTTGCCCTACCGGTGGAGCCGCAACGTCCACCTCGGACCGGGCCTGCTGGGGAATGGCCGCCTGCAAATCTCCGGTCCCGGGCGAGTCGAATTCGAGGCTGATGTCAACGCCTGGTCGCACGCCGAAATCAACCGGCTGATCACCACCCGCCCCGAGGCCGTCATCCGCATCGGCCGTCATGCCCGCCTGAACGGCTGCACCATCGTCGCCGCCAAGCGCGTCGAGGTTGGGGCCGACTGTGTGCTCGGCTCCTGCGAGATTCGAGATCATCTCCCATATTCCGAGTCGCCGGCCGATCGCCGCCGCCCCGGCCGGGCGCAGCCGGTGGTGATCGAGGACAACGTTTGGATCGGCGGACAGGTCTGCGTGCTCCCCGGCGTGCGCATCGGCCGCGACACGGTGGTCGGCATCCATGCGGTCGTCTTCGGCGACGTCCCGGCCGGGGTCATCGTCGGCGGAAACCCGGCAAGAGTCCTTCGGCGGCTTGATGCTGAGGCCAGCAGGGATAATCGAGATCAGTGAAGACCAATCCGCCGCCGCCGACGTGCGATCAGTGCAAGCAGATGCCTCGCTGGGAACGGGTTCATGGGCCGGACCAATCGGTGCGGCTCGAAGATGGGCGGCAGGTGACGCGTCGAGGGCAGGTCTGGGTGTGCACCCATTGCG
>JALYYE010000272.1 GCA_030946735.1 Candidatus Dormiibacterota bacterium | reverse complement strand
GCGCCTTGAATCCGAGCGCTGCGAGCACTCGCGCAGAGCCGGCATCCCAGGGGTTGGGGATGAGGAACGCCTCACCAGCATGCAAGGCCCGAAATTCTGCAGCCTTCTTCTCTTGTCTGTTCATCCGTGAACTCACGCTATCGGCACCAAATCGCGGCTAACACAAAGGTTATGAAGGAAGAACTCCGGCGCTTGCTCCGCAGCCGGCGATGAGCGTGACCGGGAGCAGGACGATAGCGGCGATGGACCAGAAGGGTGGACCTTGCCGTTTAGGATCCGGCGCCTTGATCATCGCGGCGGCGATCGCGCTCGCCAACACCCAGATGTAGAGCAAGAAGGCGAAGAAGACGGAGGCCGTCGCGCCCGCGTCCCGCGCGGCCGGGCCAAAGACGACGAGGGAGAGGAGGCTGCCCGCTGTCAGGGCGAGGCCGAACAGGCAACTCGCGATGCCGAACTGCAGCCAGCGGGGATGGCCGCGCATCCGAAGGATGATCGCTGCCCAGCCGCCGGCGACCACCGCAGGGCCGATACCGAAGGGGATGATCAGCGCGCCGTTGCCCGAGAGTGACCAGCCGTTGCCAGAAATGCGCGAGCGGCTGACCAATATCGTGAGGATCCAGAGGAGAACGCCGGCGCCGATGCCCAGGAGGGCGATCAGTCCAGTGAACGCGGGATCTCGCTTAGGCTCGCCCACGGACCCGGCCATTGAGCAGCATGCTACTTCCTTAACGGTTACCCAGGCTGCTCTTAGCGCCATCTCACTCCGTCTGATCACACTGGACGGGTGATGAACGCGGTTGGGGAATGGTGTGAGGACAGCAGCGAGGTTCTGCTGATCGCCAGCGATTCCGATATCGCCGAGATGTACCGGATGAAGCTGGAGCTGGATGGATACCGCGTGAGCACGATCGCTGAAATTGGCGAGGCGACTGCGCATCCGGCCGGGTGGCGGCCTGACATGGTCTTGATCGATCTGGGCGTTGGCGACCGGCCCCAGCTCCATGACCTCCAGCGGTTGCGCGCGGATCCAGTCCTGGCGGACGTCCCGGCACTGCTTCTATCCACGCGCTCCGAGGAAGAACTCCGGCAGCGGGGCCTTACGCTCGGGCCCACGGACTACCTGCTACGGGCTGTATAGCGGTTAGTCGCCGCGGGGCGCGACCAGAAGGATGTGGTCGCGATTCACCAGCATCAGCTTCCGCTCGATGGTGGTCGGCTCGCCGGCGCCGCCAAGGAAATGGGCCGTGGCGTCCGTCACCGCCACGAACTTCGTGGGAAGGTGCGAGAGTACGGCATCCAGCGACGCGCCCTGGGCAAGGTGAAGGTACGCGCCCACGGTGAAACGATGCGTGTGGACCTGCACGTAATGACGCTCCTTCGGCACCCGAAGATCGAAGGCCGCGTTAGTGGCCATCTTGTTCAACGCCTGCCACAGCGACGTCCCGGAACCTTTGTCCAGTTCGGAACGGCGCTCAACCGCCTCAGCCGGCGGCTGGCAAATGAGCTCGATCCCGGTCTTGTTGATCAGGTACTCGGTCATCGGGCTCTTCTGGGGCCCAGCGGCTGAATTGGTATCGGCCGCGAACTCGACATCGGTCAGCCGCAGAAAGCCCTCTCGCTCGTTGACGAAGTCACTGAGGCGAACCGGCGCGGGGAGAGCCAGGCGTCCGATCGCGCCAAATAGGGGGCCGTAGACCTCGACGAGGAACTCCCGGTGGGCAAGCGGTAACGATTGGAGGGGGTGTGCCGGCTCGACTTTCATCCTATGTATATGGCGGGCGGGGCTAGGAGTTTGCGGCGGCCGGGCTCGCCTGCCCGACCAGGCACGCGCTAGATCTGCCGCGTGTTGTGCCAGTGGGTTGTTTTCGGCCGTTCTGGCTGATGCGGTTAGCTCGCCGCCGGTCGGACGACGAGGGCCATTTGGGCCTCCAGCCGCTCCGCGATCCGGTCGACGAAATCCTTGATGGTGGCTTCCGCCACGCGCGACAGGAGGGCCCGATCAACGGTTCGCCCGATGAGCCCGAGCGGCGGACGGTATTGCACACTGAAGGCAAGCTGGGTAAGCTCGGCGCCTAACCTGGCAATCTCGAGGTCACCTTCGAGTACGGGAAAGAGCCCGCTTGGACCCGTGGCTTGCCACGAAATGGGTATCCAGGTCCGCGCGGGCGACCGAACCGGTTCTCCCATCGCGATCGAGACCCTTTTGACGATCCGGTGGCCGTCCATCGGAAATCCCACCTCGGTCAGAAGGCGCTGGCCGCGCTCGTCGGCGTCCTCAGCCAAAGTGGGTAACCATGACCATGGAGCCTGCAGCAATGAGCGCTCCAGGTCCGGCATCGGGTGCGCCAGCTCGACGTAGTACCGAATGAACACGGTGCTCACCGCCTTGCTTCTTCCTTGTAGTAACGGCGCCAAACGAGCCGGTAGATCGGCACCAGCCGGGGGATGTCACGCAGCCCCGGGATGAACGGCACCAGCAGAAGGCCGAGCGTCAGAACGCCCATCAGGATGATGACCAGCAGGTCACCGTTGGGCGCCGTGTTGAAAGGTGGGATCTGGTACCAGACGGTGTAGAGCCACAACCAGGACTGTCCCGGGTACTGGCCCGTCTCGTTCATCATGCCCCACTGGCTGCCGCTCAGGTGTTGCTGGTTGGCCAGGCCGGCCAGGTACGTACCGTCCGCCATGAAGAGGAGCGGC
>JALYYE010000260.1 GCA_030946735.1 Candidatus Dormiibacterota bacterium | reverse complement strand
TTCCTGGCGGCGTCGGCCCGATGACCGTCGCGATGCTGCTGGTCAACACCTACCGCGCGTACCGCCAGCACCTCGGCCAACCGTGACATACCAGGAAGCGCTCGACTACCTGACATCGCTGGGTCGCTTCGGTGTCAAACTCGGCCTGGAGCGAACCGAAGCGCTATTACACGCGCTCGGCGACCCACAGGACCTCTTCCAGGGCGTCCATGTCGCGGGCACCAATGGCAAGGGCTCGGTCTGCGCCATGATGGCCAGCGTTCTCCAATCGGCAGGCTATCGCGTCGGCTTGATGCCGAAGCCCCACCTCATCTCCTACACCGAGCGCATCCAGGTCGACCAGCGGCCGATCGCCGAGGCGGACTTCGCGGCTCTGCTCACGGAACTCCAACCCGCCATTAATAAGGTTGCGTCGGAGCTCGGCCCTCCTACCGAGTTCGAGATCCTCACCAGCGCGGCGCTCTACTCCTTTGCCCGCGCCGGCATCGACCTGCTCGTCTGCGAGGTCGGCCTCGGCGGGCGCCTCGACTCGACTAACGTCCTCGATCTCGGAGTCAGCGTGATCACGAACATCGCGCTCGACCACACCCAGTATCTCGGCTCGACGTTCGAAGCCATCGCGGCGGAAAAGGCGGGCATCCTCAAGCCGGACAGCATTGCCATCACCGGCGCGCAGCCACCGGCACTGGCCGTCATCGAGGCCAGGGCCCGTGACCGGGAGATCCCGCTGCTGCGGCTCGGTCACGAGATCGAGGTCACCGCTATCGATAAGGACTGGGCGGGTGTCCAGGCGACCGTCACTACGCCGGCGGGCACCTACCTTGACCTCCGCATCCCGCTGCTTGGTCTGCACCAGGCGGACAATGCCGCCCTCGCGGTCGCCGCGATCGACGCGCTGCGCTCGCGTGGGTGGGACGTCTCCGATGGCGCGCTCCGCGATGGGCTAGCCCGAACCCGCTGGCCAGGCCGCCTAGAGGTCATCGAGCGCAACCCGACCGTCCTCGTCGACGGCGCGCACAACCCGGCGGGGCTGGAGCGGTCGCTCGCGGCAGTTCGGAAGCTGGCGAAAGGCCGGCCGATCGTTATCGTCTTCGGGGCGATGAGTGACAAGGACCTCCCATCGATGCTCAAACTTCTCCGCAGCGCTAACGCCCCTGTGATCTTCTCCCGAATCGATTGGCACCGCGCTGCCCCGCCAAGTGACCTCGCTGCGCATTTTCACGGTCAATCCGAAATCGCGGAATCCTCAGCCGAGGCGCTTAATCGCGGTCGCGAACGCGCCGGCCGCGACGGCATCGTGTTCATCTGCGGCTCGCTCTATCTCGTTGGCGAGGCAATTAGCGTGACGCGCGCTCGGGTCGCCAGACGATCTCGCGTGGCAACGGGCTAGCGCGAAGCCTGCGGAGAGATCACGAGTTTTCGGTGCGGCGAGGCGGCCTGCTGTTTCCAGGCATCGGGCGCGGCCTCCAGCGGCAAGACCTCGAACTCAACCTTGATCTGCCCGGCGACGACGTAGTCGACCAGGTTGCGATAGGCTGCCGCCTGCTCCTCCCATGGCACGAGGAAACTCGTGTATCCGAGGACGGACAGATAACGTCCGCGCACCATCCCTGAATTCACCACGGCTTCCTGGCCGGCCGACGCGCCGAGTTGCACGAAGCGACCGAACGCGCTCATCGCGCCCAGCGCGGCGACGCCCGGCGTGCCCCAGACCGGATCGATCACCACATTGAGCTGACCGCGGCAGGCCTCTTTGATGCGATCGGTCAACCCATCGGTCTTTTTGAGATCGACCGTCGCGTCGGCTCCGAGTTCTTTGGCCCGGGCGAGGGCTCGGTCATCACGGGCAGCAGCAATGACACGCGATGCCCCAAGAAGGCGGGCGACTTGCACGGCAATGATGCCGAGGACGCCGCTCGCGGCCAGAACGAGGACCGTCTCCCCCGCTTTCAGCTCGGCCCGGCGGGTGAGCGCGAGATATGCGGCGATCCCGGGCGTCCCCAGAGCCGCGGCCACGCCGTCAGGCACGCTCTCCGGAATCGGTATCGCTTGACCGGGGCTCACCACCGCCCGTTCGGCCAGCGCGCCATTGGGTAGGGCTGCCCGGAAATACACCCGGGGTCCGGCCTGGCCATTTTGCAGAAGCCGTCCGATGCCTTCGCCCCCCGGCACGTAGGGGGTTGGCGGCGAGCCAGCGTAGAACTTTCCGCTCGCGATCGACAGATCGACAGGATTCAGTGGCGCGCCGGTAACCTCCACCAGGCTCGACCCATCGGCTTTCGGTTCCGGCACGTCCCGAAGGACGGGTGGCTCGCCGTATCGCTCGATTACCGCCGCTCGCATTCGCATCAGCATACCGGCGAGGCTAAGCTGCGCAGCGGAGATGAAGGGACGCCTGATGGCCGCGGACATGTCGGAGCAGCCGGCGATCCTGGAGGCGCTTCTGCAACGCCGGGTCGAGATCGTCGATCGGGTCCGCGCTCGCCTCCCCCATCCGTTAAGCGGCATCGTCCTGGTCGCGCGTGGCTCCTCCGACCATGCGGCGCTGTACGGCCGCTACCTGTTCGAGATGGCCTCGCACCGGCCCGCCGGGCTGGCGGCACCCAGCATTCAGACCCTCTATGACTGCAAGGTCGACTTCCGTGGCTACCTCGCTGTCGCCATCAGCCAGTCGGGCCGGACACCGGAGGTCGTTACGGTGTTACGCCGAATGCGGGCGTCGGGGGCCCGCACGGTCGCCGTCGTCAATGCCGCAAGTTGTCCACTGGAGCGGCAAGCTGAACTGACCCTCAACGTCGAAGCCGGGACCGAGCGGGCGGTCCCTGCCACTAAGAGCGTAACCGCCACATTCTTGGCGGTCGGCATCGTCGCCCAGGCTATGGGTCGCGTCCCATGGCGAGCGCGAGAAATCGCCGCCATACCCCAGACAATATCGGCGCTCCTGGACGATGGCCACCCATCGGACACGGTGGCGCGCGAGATCGCGTCCGCCGGACGGGTCATTGTCACCGGGCGCGGCCTGATGCTCGCCGCCGCCTTCGAGACGGCGCTCAAGATCCGGGAGACGTCGTCGATCTTCGCGGAAGCCATTTCCGCCGCCGACCTGCGGCACGGCCCGATCGCCACTATCGGCCCGGGCTTTCCGGTTCTGGTCTTATCGGGTCATGGCGGCAGCGCCGCCGATGCTCGGGAGCTCGGAGCGCATTTGCGTCGCCGCGGCGCGCTCGTGACGACAGTCGGGCCAGGACCTCGCGCGGTGATACCGCTCCCAGCAGCCCTTCCGGAGGCCCTGCTTCCAATCGCCGCCGTGGTGCGGGCTCAACAACTCGCTCAGCGAGTGGCGCAGCTGCGCGGCCTCGACCCAGACGCCCCGGCGGGCCTGCGCAAGGTCACGCTAACTCGCTGACCGCGGCCGGTTCATGCCTTGAACACGATTCGGCCGGCGACCAGCGTGGCGCGGACTTGAAAGTCGCGACCCATGACGACAAGATCGGCAGCAGCCCCTGGAGCGATCCGGCCAAGCGGAAGGCCAAGGGCACGCGCCGGTGTGAGCGAGGCCATCGCGAGTGCCGCCCGAAGACTCGAACCTACAAGGCCGGCGGCGATGCGGATCAGCTGCGGCATCGTGGCCACGCTGCCCGCGAGCATGCCCTCGGCTCGGCGCACGGTGTCACCATCGCTGATCACCTCGCCCCCGCCTAGCCGATAGCGGCCGGGCGGCATGCCCGCAGCGGCAACCTGGTCGGTCGTGAGCGCAATGCCGCCCTCGCCTTTGCGAGCGAATGTGATGGCGAGCAACGCCTCGTGAACGTGGTATCCGTCGGCGATCAATCCTGTCACGGCCTGATCGGCCGAGAGCAGGGCGCCGGGCAATCCGGGCTCTCGATGAAGGAGCGGGGACATGGCATTGAACAGATGCGTGCCGAAGCGAACGCCGGCATCGACGGCGGCCCGACCTTCCTCGTAGGTGGCATTGGAATGGCCGGCCGAGACCACGACGCCCGCCCTCGTCAGGGTCCGGACGGCATCCATGCCGCCCGGCAATTCGGGGGCAACGGTGATCAAGCGGCACGGATTGACAAGGAGCGGCCGCAGGTTGTCAGGGCTCGGCTCGATCATGAGGCTGGCGTCGTGGCAGCCCCTCCGCAGCGGGTTCAAGAACGGACCTTCGAGGTGAGCCCCCAGCACCCGGGCTCCGGCGCCGTCCGCCTCCCCGGCCTCCGCGGCGACCGCTGGAAAGGCGGCCGCATCCCGCAGGGGCGCGGTGATGATGGTGGGCAGGAACCCGGTGACGCCCGTCTCTGGCAGGCGGCGCGCGATCTTTCGGACGGCCTCCACCCCGCTGGCCGCGTCGTGACCGCCAAAGCCGTTCACCTGGAGGTCGATGAATCCGGGCGCAATGATCGCGTCATCTCCCCCCAGATGTTCGACGCCGGCTCGGTCCTCCGGTTCTCCCGGTCCGACCCACTTCACCCGCCCGTCCTCGACGAGGACAGAACCCGATGCGATCTCTTCTGACGGCGTGATGATGGTCCCGCGCAGCAGGAGGCGCATCAAAGTGCGGCCCGAACCCGACGCGCACCCTGCACCAGGGCGCTGAGCTTGGCAAACGATGCCCAGCGGGCCGTCTGCGAGAGACCACAGTCAGGGCTGACGCTGAGCCGGTCGGCCGGTACATAGCGAAGACAGGCGCGGATGCGCTGCTCGATGTCGTCCGCCGTCTCGACGTAGGAGTTCTTGACGTCCACGATGCCAACCGCAACGTCCATGCGTTTCGCGATTTCCGCCGTCAGCTCGAGCTCCGCGAACTCGCGGTTGGCCATCTCTACGTGGAGTTCGTCGACATGCAGATCAAGAAAGTCCGGGAACATCACCCCGTAGCGCCGGCGGGCAGTGGCTCGCCCTTTGTAGTTCCCGAAGCAGAGATGGGTTCCCAGGAAGCAACGTCCGCGCACCGGTTCGACGGTTCGGTTGAACGCGTCGACCAGCCAGCGGCGATCCTCCCGGTCGGCGTAGCAACTCATCGACGGCTCGTCGACGGTGACGACCTGACAACCGGCCTCGACGAGGTGCGTGAGTTCATTGCGCACGATCGCGATCAGCCCCTCCGTCACCGCGTGTCGATCGCGGTATCGATCACTCGGCGTGAGCCGGCCGGCGAGGGTATATGGCCCGGGCACGCTGGCCTTGAGTCGCGGTCCGCGCACACCCACCCTGACCTCCCCCTGAGGGGGAGGGGACATAGCCGCGATGCGTTGGAGGCGCATGAACTCATCGACAACGCCGAGACCGGAAGGTGCGCGCAGCTCGCCGGTGATCCGGTGCATCGGACGCTGATCGTGTCCGGGCGGACCGAACCGGCGCGGTGGCGAGCCGTTCAGCTCGACGCCCTCGAGGAAGGCGTAGAAGGAGAGGTTGAAGTCGGTGCGGGTCTGCTCGCCATCGGTGATCACGTCGAGCCCAGCGCGAAGCTGGTCCGCCACCGAAACGGTGACGGCGTCGTCCCATAGCTCGCCGAGGTCGGTCGGGCCAAAGGCCGCCAGCTGCGGGCCCGAGAATTCGAGCCAGGCAGGAATCGGATAGCTGCCGACGACGGTGGTCACAATCGGTTCGTGCGGCACGGCTACTCCAATTACCCAAACGCCCTGGCCGGGTTGGCGACGACCAGGGCCTCCGCCTGGCCGGCGCTGAGACCGGCGGCGCACAGCATACCGAGGAATGTTTTCGGGACGTAGTCGAGACCGGGCTTCCCCCCGTACGCGCTCCAGTTGGACTTGCGGCCCAGGTCGCCCGAGACGAGCAGTTTTGCCCCGTGCCCGCGCGCCACCAAAACCGCCAGTGCCTCGGCGCGACGCTCGTCGGTCGCGTACTTCGGTTTTCCAACCTGGTCGTACCCGACGTAGGCGCCGGTGCGCAGGACGGCCTCGTGATAGTCCGTATCGAGCAGCCGGTCGAGGTGGCCGATGATGATCCGTTCCGGATCCGCTCCGGCGCCGAGTAGGAGCTGCAGCTGTTCCAGTGCGAGCCGGCCGGCTTCGGTATGGGTCGTGATCGGCGCGCCGGTGGCGCGCTGGGCCAGGGCCGCCGCCGTGAAGGCCTTGCGCTCCCCCGGTGTGATCTGCTCCAGGCTGCTCCCGAGCTTGATGACGCCGGGCCGAACGCCGTTCACACCGACTTGCAGTTCGCGCATGAAGATGTCGGCCAGCTGGTCCTCGTCGAACCGCGTCGTGTAGGGTGCCGAGAACTGGTCTTTGTGCAAGCCGGTGGCGGCTACGATGTGCAGGCCGCTCCGGCGACTGAGCGCCACGAGTCCGTCGAGGTCCCGGCCATAGTCCACCGGCGTGACCTCGACCACGGCGTTTCCTCCGGCCGCTTTGAAAGCCGCAAGCTCGGTGACGGCGGCTTCCCGATCGTCCAGCACGAGGTCGGGGTCGGCATCGCCGATGCTTCCGGGCGGGTGGCAGAGGAGGTGTTCATGGCTCACCGTCAAGCCGAGCTCGCTCGCCGGGACCGGGCCGAGAACCGTCCGCACCATGCTCATCGGTACACCCCAGAGTAAGCTGCTGCGTCAGGGATGAGCGCTGCGCAGCCCGAGGGAATCGTCGCCGTCTTACGAGGACATGACCCCGGGCAGGTCGAGCGCGCTGCTCGGGTGCTGGCGGAGAGTGGAGTTCGGTTCATCGAGATCACGTGCACCGTACCCGACGCCATGGGCGTGATCGAGCGGTTGCACGGCCTCGAGAATGCGATCGTAGGCTGCGGCACGGTGATCGGGGTGGCACAGGCGCGCGCCGCCCTGAACGCCGGAGCCCAGTTCCTGGTCAGCCCGGCATGTTTACCTGAGCTGGTCGCGATCACGAGGGTGGCCCAGGTGCCATGCGTGCTGGGAGGCCTTTCGCCGACAGAAATCCTCCGGGCATGGGAAGCCGGCGCCGCCCAGGTAAAGGTGTTTCCGGTGGGCCGCGTCGGCGGACCGGCATACCTTCACGAGCTCGTCGGGCCTTTCCCCACGCTGCGCGTGATGCCCTCCGGTGGGATCGGTCTCGACGATCTCGCTACCTACAGGCTGCCGTGCGTCGCGTCGATCGCGCTCGGCAGCGAGCTGGCGCCGGCGTCCGCTGTCGAGTCGGGCGCGTGGGATGAGATCCGACGGCGCGCCGCGCGCGCGCTGGCGGCCTGGGCTCAATCGGCATGAGCGTTCTGACGGGCAAGGTTGCGATGGTCACCGGCGCGGCAGGCGGCATCGGGGGCGCGGTAGTGGCCGCGTTCGTCGCGGAGGGCGCCCGGGTGTTTGCCGTCGACCGCGACGTGAGCGCCGTCCCACGGTCGCCGTCGGTTGAACCATTTGCCTGCGACGTCACCGATGCCGCCAGGGTCGAGGACGCGGTCGCGCAATGCCGTCGCCACTTCGGTGGACTTCAGATGGCGTTCAATGGCGCGGGCATCAGTGGGCGGCGGCTCGGCGACGGTCCGGTCGATGCCTGCACGGACGAGGGTTGGAGGGCGGTCATCGACACCAACCTCACCGGCGTCTTTCATTGCTGCCGCGCCCAGGTGCGCGCCATGCTGGAGGATGGCGCCGGTGGGACCATCGTCAACCTGGCGAGCGTCCTGGGCCTGGTGGGCGGCGACGAGGACTTCGCCACCCACGCCTACGCGGCCAGCAAGGGCGGCGTCATCGCGCTCAGCCGGGCGATCGCCGTGACCTACGCGCGGCGGGGAATCAGCTGCAACGTGATCGCAGCAGGACTGATCGCGACCCCGATGAGCCAGCGCGCGCAGGCCGACCCGAAAATCCGTGCCCGCCTGCCGGAGCTGCAGCCGCTGACCGGCGACTTTGGCCGGCCGGAGGACGTCGCCGCGGCCGCGATGTACCTGTGCGGGCCTGGCGCGCGCTTCACGACCGGCGCGGTGCTCACGCTCGATGGCGGATGGACAGCGCGCTGACGTCTCGTCACCTCGGGCTCGACCTGGGCGGGACGTACGTGAAATGGGTCGTGGTCGAATCGACTCGGACGGAAACGCGCACCGTGGCCACCGGCAAGACGGCGACGAACGTGAACGGAGGGCCTGGCGGGGTGGTCCACCAGCTCGCCGAGCTGGGGCGCGCTGCCGCCGCGAACGTCGGCACCGTGGCGACGGTTGGTGTCGGTGTTCCCGGTCTCCACGATCCAGCCACGGGCCGGACCCGCTTTCTGCCAAACATTCCCGGCGACTGGGCCGGCGTACCGGTCGTCGATCCGATCCGAGTGGCACTCGGAGTGCCGACCGTGCTGATCAACGACGCGCGCGCGTTCGCGCTGGCCGAGCTCCGCCTTGGCGCGGGGCGGGGGGCGCGGTCGCTCATCGGCATCACGCTCGGCACCGGAGTGGGCGGTGGCGTAGTGATCGACGGCCGATTGCACTTCGGTCACGACGGCACCGCCGGGGAGATCGGGCACCAGACCATCCTGCCGGACGGTCCGCTGTGCGGCTGCGGGAACTACGGCTGTCTCGAGGCCGTCTGCCGCGCCTCGGCGATCTCCGCCGCCTGCGGGTGCGACAGCGTTGAGGAGGCGGTGGCTCGAGCTCGCGAAGGCGACGAGCGCGCCCGGGCCGGGTTCGCCCTGGTCGGCCGCTACCTGGGCCTGGGCATCAGCAACGCGGTCGTGCTCATCACGCCGGACGTTGTGGTGATTGGCGGTGGCGCGGCCGGCGCCGGTGACCTCCTGCTGGATCCGATCCACATGGAGCTACGTAAGCGCATCCACGTGACCAACATCGACCAGGTCCGCGTCGTCCTGACGGAGCTCGGCCCGTGGGCGGGGGCGATTGGCGCCGCCATCCACGGCGCCGATTCGGTGCAGAATATATCGGTCTGAGGAGGGGTCCTCGAAGTCCTGGGTGGAGGTGCAGCGATGAAGCTCGGCCTGATGACCGCGGCCTTTCCGACGCTCGCGCTCGAGCAAGTTGCCGAATGGTCGGCGGCGAACGGGTTCGAGACGCTCGAGATCGCCTGCTGGCCGGCCGCCACCGGGGACCGCCGGCGGTATGCCGGTGTCTCGCACATCGATGTCGATCACCTCGACGAGCGAGCGGTGCGGGACCTGATGACGCGCCATCGTCTCGCGATTTCTTCGCTGGCTTATTACCCGAACAATCTCGACGGCGACGCCGCGACCCGGCAGGCGGCCCACCAGCACTTGCGCAATGTGATCCTGGCGGCACAGCGGCTTGGCGTCGGCGTGGTTGGCACCTTCATCGGTCGAGACCAGCGCCGATCCGTGACCGAGAATTTGGCCGAGTTCCGCAAGGAGTGGCCGCCGCTCATCCGCTTCGCCAGCGAGCATGGCGTCAAGATCGCCATCGAGAACTGCCCCATGATCTTCAGCGAGGACGAGTGGCCCGGGGGCAAGAACCTGGCCTACTCGCCGGCACTCTGGCGGCAGATGTTCGAGGTGATCCCCGACCCAAACTTCGGGCTGAACCTTGACCCCTCGCACCTGGTCTGGCAATTCATCGACTACGAACGGGCCGTGCGTGAATTCGCCGGCCGTATCCTTCATGTCCATGCCAAAGACATGGCGATCGACCGCGACGGGCTGTTCGAGCAAGGCGTGATGTCACTGGGCATGGGCTGGCAAATCCCCAAGCTGCCCGGCTTGGGCGAGATCCACTGGGATCGCTTTATCAGCGCGCTTTATGGCATCGGCTACGAGGGCGCGGTCTCGGTCGAACACGAGGACCGCAAGTTCGAAGGCGACGTCGACCTCGTCAAGAAAGGCTTCGTGCTCGCCCACAACACGCTGCGCCCACTCATCGTCTGACAGGAGGGTTCATGGCCTCGCTCTTCGACCGGCTGACTTACGCGCAGATCGCCAAGTCGATCGACCACTCGCTGCTGCGCCCTGAGCTCGATGACGCGTTCATCACGGATGGCTGCAAGCTGGCGGTTCGCTACGACGTCGCATCCGCCACCGTTCGTCCCAGCGACGTGGCCCGCGCGCGCACGCTGCTCGATGGATCGAACGTCAAGGTCGGCACCGTCATCGGCTTCCCCCACGGCAGTTCCACCACGGCCACCAAAGTCTTCGAGGCTAGGAAAGCTCTCGAGGAAGGCGCGACCGAGGTCGACATGGTGATCGACATCGCTGCCCTGCGATCGCGACGCGACGATCACGTGCGGGAGCAGATCGCCGCGGTCGTCGCGGTGGCGCACGCCTCGGGCGCCATCGTCAAGGTGATCATGGAGAACGCCTACCTCGACGACGAGCAGAAGGTGCGCGGCTGCCAGCTGGCGGAGGCCGCCGGCGCCGATTTCGTCAAGACCTCCACCGGCTTCGCGCCGACTGGTGCGACGCTCGAGGACCTCGCCCTGATGCGACGGTCGGTATCTCCGCGGGTGCAGGTGAAGGCCGCCGGCGGCGTGCGCACGCTGGACGCGCTGCTGCAGGTTCTGGAGCTGGGCGTCACCAGGGTCGGAGCGACGGCGACCGCGGCCATGCTGGATGACTTCCGAGCGCGGAAGTCGGCGGCGTGATGGTCAAGATCGGCCTGCTCGGCTCCGGCTTCGTCTCGGACTTCTACATGGACGGCCTGCGTGACGTGCCAGGCGCCGAGGTGGTGGCGAATTACTCCCGATCCGAGCAGCGGGCCCAGGAGTTTGGGCGACGCCACGGTATCCCGCGTCAGTACACGACGATGGAGGCCCTCTGCGCCGATCCGGAGGTGCAGATGGTCGTGATCGGGCTGCCCAATCACCTGCACGTCGATGCGGCCCGCGCCGCGACCGCGGCGAAGAAGGCGATGGTGTGTACCAAGCCGCTGGCGCGCAACGCCTCCGAGGCCGCGGAGATGGTTCGACTGGCCCGATCGGCGGGCGTGATGCATGGCTATGCCGAGACCGAAGTCTTCTCGCCGGACGTGATGAAGGCGCGGGCCATGATCGAGTCAGGAGCCGTCGGCGAGCTGCTGACCATCCGCGCCCGCGAAGCTCACTCCGGGCCGCACGCGCCCCATTTCTGGAACGCCGAGCTCGCCGGCGGTGGCGCGCTGCTGGACATGGGCTGCCACACGATAGAAGCCGCTCGCTACCTGTTCGGCAAGGAGCACGCCATCAAGGATGTCTTCGCCTGGGGCGCAACCCTGGTGCACAAGGACAAGACAACGGGCGAGGACAACGCCGTCCTCCTGCTGCGCCTCGATGATGGCCGCACCTCGCTGACGGAGGCCTCCTGGACTGCCAAGGGCGGGATGGAGCTGCGTAATGAAATCTACGGCACCAAGGGCCGCATCGTCACCGACACCAGCTC
>JALYYE010000109.1 GCA_030946735.1 Candidatus Dormiibacterota bacterium | reverse complement strand
GTGATCGGGTCGAGGAATTTGTTGGAATGCCAACTCGCCGCCAGCGGACCGGTCTCCGCCTCGCCGTCCCCGATCACGCAGAAGACCTTGAGGTCGGGGTTGTCAAACGCGGCGCCATAAGCATGGGTGAGCGCGTAGCCGAGCTCACCGCCCTCGTGGATCGATCCGGGTGTCTCCGGTGCGTCATGGCTGGGAATGCCACCCGGAAAAGAGAACTGCCGAAAGAGTTTCTGCAGACCCACCGCGTCTCGGGTGATACCGGGATAGACCTCACTGTAGGTCCCCTCGAGATAAGCATTGGCCACCATTCCCGGGCCGCCATGACCTGGGCCGCAAATGAAAATCGCGTCGAGATCGCGCGCTTTGATGACCCGGTTCAGATGTGCGTAGAGGAAATTCAAGCCGGGCGTTGTCCCCCAATGGCCCAGTAGCCGCGGCTTGATGTGTTTCACCTGCAGTGGCTCCCGCAACAAGGGGTTATTCAACAAATAGATCTGGCCGACTGAGAGGTAATTGGCTGCGCGCCAGTAGGCGTCTAATTTCTTGAGTTCGTCCTCGTTTAGCGGCCCTTCAGCGAGCGCTGTAGCCGATCCTGGCCCGGTTTGCATACCCCTCACGATAACGTGACAGCGCCCTGGAGTGATTTGTGGCGATCAAGCCCTAGACTGGCCGCGGGATGAGGAAACCTGTATCGAAACGCAAGCCGAGTACAGCAGCGAAGCGTCAACCGACCACCAAGAAGCGCAAGCCGCCGACGCCGACGCCCACACCCTCGCCGTCACCGTCACCCGGCCCCAAGCCGAAAGGCCCGATTCAGCACGTGGTGATCATCGTCAAGGAGAACCACGCGTTCGATAACTATTTCGGCCGTTTCCCCGGCGCTGATGGTGACCCGAACCTGGCGCTCGCCTCCGACCCGCCAAAAGTCGATCATCCGCATGACCATGCGTCATGGCTGAGGCGTGCGACAGGCGCGGCGAAAGAGCAATACGACAAGGCGACCATTCCCAACTACTGGCGCTATGCGCAGCAGTACGCCCTCTGCGATAAATACTTCACGGCGGTTGCCGGTCCATCAACGCCCAACCACCTGATGCTGATCGCGGCCGACTCGCCCATCATCAACAACCCGCACTACCGCGACCCGATCAACATGCAGCCACCGTTCAACCTTCCATCGCTGCCCGCCAACCTGGAGAAAGCGGGCCTCACCTGGCGCAACTACGGTGGCTACGCCCAGGGCTATATCACCGCGCTGAAGGGAAGCAAGAACAACGTCAAGGCTCCACAATTCGCGACGGATGCCGCCGCCGGAAAACTTCCGAACGTCTCATATCTCTACGGACCCACCGGCATGAGCGAGCACCCCGTCGAGTCGGTCAAGAACGGCCAGCACTGGACAGCGCAGCAGGTCGATGCCATCGTCAAGGGAGGGCTGTGGCCCAACACCGTCATCTTTATTACCTGGGACGATTGGGGTGGTTGGTACGATCACGTCACTCCGCCCCTGGTCGAGAAATGGACCGACGGCACCCAGTTCACCTACGGGTCGCGGGTCCCATGCATGGTGCTGAGCCCTTACGCAAAGGCCGGTTACATCTCGCACACGCAACATACCCACGTCAGCCTGGTGAAGTTCTGCGAGAAGACATTTGGGCTGCCGACCATCAACGCGCGTGACAAGGCGGCCGACGACATGTCGGATTGCTTCGACTTCACTCAGAAGCCTCTCGCGCCGCCGCAACCGGCGATTTAACCGTACCTTTTATCGCTTCCCCGCTGACCGGGAGGGCCGGAATGAAACTCCCTCCCCGCTTTGCGGGGGGGTAGGGGCTGCCGTTTCCACCGTCCTCAACCGTTGGAAGAAGCGTGCCCCTCCTCGAGCCGCTGCTCGCCGGCGCGGTCCTGGCCGGCGCCGCCCTGGCCTTGCTGACCGCCGGGCTGGCCGGCTTCCGCCTGGCCAAGCGCCGCGCGAGCCGGCAGCGGGCCGCCCTCACGATCATCAGTGAGCTCACCCCCGAGGGGCTGAAGCAGAAGGCACCCACGAGCGGCGACAAACTCGCTCGTGCGGCGCTCGCCCGCCTGTGGGCGCTGACCGAGCCGGTGATGACCCGCCAGCGGCAGCTCCTTGAGCAGAACGGGGAGTTACAACGTCGTTACGGCCAGGCCCGGGCGCTGATCGACCTGATGGCCGAGTTCAACCAGGTGATGCAGCTGGCCGCGGTGCTCGATCGGCTGAGCTTCGGGTTGAGCCGCTTCTTCGCCGGCGACGGGGTCGCCATCTGGATCCGCGCCTCGCAGGGCCAGTTCGAGTTGGCAGTCAAGGTCGCCGAACACTTTCCCAGCTCGCTCAATCCGAACGACCGCTGGGTCGCCACCGTAATGGCGGGCGACGCGGGCCTCGTCCTCCCTTTCTGGCTCGATCGCGAAATGCCCTGCATGGCGGCGCCCCTCCTCGACGCGCAGGGCCAGCGCATCGGGATCGTGGCGTTGATCTCGCGCCGCCGTCCCGCCTACACGGTCGAGGACGGCGCCTTCCTGCGAACCGTCATCGGCCACGCCGCATTGGCCATCCAGAACGCGACCATGTACGAGTTCATCGACACGCTGTCGCGAATCGATCCGCTGACCGGCTTGCACAACCGCCGGGAGTTCGATCGCTTGCTGCAGCAAGAGTTGGTCAAAACGGCGCAATCGGGCCAACGGCTGTCCCTGATCATGGCCGACATCGACCACTTCAAGCAGGTCAATGATCGCTTCGGCCACCAGGAAGGCGACCGCGCGCTGCAGCAGATGGCCCGCCTTATTCAACAGGTGCCTCGGCGTGCCAGCGACGCAAGTTTCCGCATCGGCGGCGAAGAGTTCGCCGTGCTGATGGGCGATACCGATAAGGCGGGGGCAATCGGTGTCAGCGAGACCCTGCGCGGGGTGACCGAAGGCGCGAAACTCCTCCCCAACGACGAAGCAATGACCGTCAGCCTCGGCATCGCGACCTTCCCCGACGATGGCCAGGATTCGGCGACCCTGATTGCCGCGGCGGACCGCGCCCTCTACCAGGCGAAAGCGGGCGGACGTAACCGCGTCAACGCTGCCTAGTACGACTTCACCCGCGAGAGCCTCCCGCAGCGTCTAAGGGTTGGACGGCACGAAAGCCGCCAGATTCATCGGACTGATAGGAGGAAACCGTAATGTTTGCGATTCAACGCCTCGGATCCCGACTCACCGCCATTGCCCTCGCCACGAGCGCCGTCGCCATCACTGGCATCGTCCAGGCATCGGCCGGAGACCTACCCGCGTTCACCTGCGCCGATAAGTCCGGAGGCGCAACGAGCGCAGCTGGGACCGTCTCCGACGTGCGCGTGGCCCACCACAGCGGCTATGACCGCCTGGTTTTCGGATTTGCGACAGCCAACGCAATGCCGCAGTACCAAATCAATCGCCAGGCGAACGCGCACTTCGTCCGCGACCCCAGCGGCCAGCCGGTGACACTCAGCGGCTCGGCCGGAATCCGCGTCGTGGTTCGTAACGCCGACATCGTCAGCGGCGCTCCCAGCGACCTCAAACCCAACCTGCCGGAGATCCGTGAAGTCGCGCAGATCGGCAACTTCGAGCGCGTCGTGAGCTACGGCGTCGGGCTGTCGACGCCGGCGTGCATCCGCGTCCTCGAGCTCAGCGGCCCCACTCGCCTCGTGATCGACGTCCAAACCCCGGCGAACGCGCCGGCCGCCACCGTTGCCGCGTCGACCGCCGCCAGCCAGGCGACGACCCCGTCCGATCTCGCCGCGACCGGCCAGCCGGCGCAGCCCGCCCAACCGTCCAGCTTCCCTGCCATCGCCCTGATCCTGGGGCTGCTCGCGATCACGGCCGG
>JALYYE010000229.1 GCA_030946735.1 Candidatus Dormiibacterota bacterium | reverse complement strand
GGCACTCCTCCTTGTCGAACTTCGGCTGGCCGAACTCGTAGTCCAGGAACTTGAGCTCGTAGTTCTTGCCGGTGTAGTCGGTGATCGGGTTGATCTCTTCGAACAGCTCCCGGAGCCCCTCGCGCTTAAACCAATTAAAGGAGCGGATCTGGGTCTCGATCAACTCGGCGACCGGGAGCATGTCCGGAATACGGCCGTAGCTGATGCGAGAGCCGTTGGAGGAAGGCTGAATCATAGACTCTCCTTTCAGATGAAGCAGGAAAAAATGGTGGGCAGGCTGGTGGTGCTAGGGACGCGGAAAAGCAACCCTGGAAGCACCGAACGGCAATCCTACCATGCCTCTACTCAGGCTGTCAAGCGCACAGCCACCTTCGTCGCGAAACCTACGCTTCGCGAACGGCCCCGGGGCAGGTTCCCCGGGTGGGCACGAGTCAGGTCGTCGATCTGAGATCCGTCAGACTAATCGGCGGTTAGTCTAGCACTCCCTTTCCCTCAGGGGAAGGGGGTTCGGCAACTCCGGTGGAAGCCCGAACCCGGACCTTCCTCAGGGCCCAAAGGGCGACGTCGGCTGCTGGATCCCGAACTGGGAAAGGCCCGGAATGGGGACCCCCATGACCCACGTCACGAACGCCAGGATCCCGGCCAGGATCAGCACGAAGAACAGCATCCAGCGGAACATACTCGGCCCTCCAGGAGGAACAACGAACCCGGCCGGCCAAAGCTTAGGTAGCCGCGGCCGACCGCTATAACAAGGCGATGTACACCGACCTGGCCGTCGTCGTGCTGGCCGGCCTCCTCGGCCCGTTCCTTGCTTCCGGCCGGCGGTTGCGGGTTCCGGTGCTGGTGGGGGAGCTCATCGGCGGCATCCTGCTCGGGCGGACCGGCCTGCACCTGATCGATCCGGCGTCACAACCCTTTCCGGTGTTCGCCTCGCTCGGGTTCGCGATGCTCATGCTCGAATCGGGAATCGAGATCGATCTCGGCTCAAAGCTGCTGCGCGATAGCGCGGTCCGGGCGGGCCTGGCCTTCCTGATGACCCTGCTCGCCGCCGTCCCGGCCGGACTCCTCATCGGCGTCTGGGTCGGATCGACCCACGTGGCGCTTTTTATCGTCCTGCTCGCCGGAACCTCGGCCGCGGTCGCGCTGCCCACGATCCGCGAAGAGGGCCTAACGGGTCCGGCGGTCACGCTCGTCATCGCCTGGATCGCGCTCGCCGACGCCGTCACCGCACTCCTGATGCCCCTCGCACTGACCAACGCCGGCAAGATCCCGGCGGCGCTACTCGGCGACGCTCTCATCATCGTCGCCGCTGCGCTGATCATTGTGTTTGGTCGCCGCTTCTTTGGCTCCGGTCCGGCCCAGGAGGCCAGACGCCTATCAAAGCAGCGCCACTGGGCCCTGCGACTTCGGCTTTCCGTGCTGATGCTGCTTTTCTTGGGGGCCATCGCCGAGCACACCGGCGCCAGCCTCCTGGTGGCGGGCTTCGCCGCCGGCATCGTCCTGCGCCAGTTCGGCGAGCCGCACCGGCTCGCGCTCGAACTCACGGGGCTGGCAACGGGGTTCTTCGTCCCGGCCTTCTTCATCCTGCTGGGTGCCAGTCTCGACCTGAAGGGATTGGCGCGCTCGCCTTCTGCCATCGCCCTAGCCATAGCGATGGCACTGGCCGCCACGGTGGTCCACCTGGTGGCAGCGATCACGGTGGGCAAACAGCATCGGCTCTCGGCTGGCCTCCTGGCCTCAGCTCAACTTGGTCTCCCCGCCGCCGCCGCCGCGCTCGCGCTTGCCACAGGGTCGCTCAGCCCACCGGTCGCGACCGCGCTCGTGGCGGGTGGACTGGTCACCTTGATCCCCGCGACGACCGGCGCCCTGCTCCTCGCCCGTGCGGCCACGACCGCGCGGGCGGTGCCAACGTAGTACGCTCCGGTGATGCCGGCTAAGGCCGCGAAAGAGACCTGGAAGGCGCAACCCGACGACCACGACTATCCGGCGGCCGAGGACTACCTGAGCCTGCTCATAGCGCCGAGTCGAGCCAAGCGCGTCGTCCGCCGTCTCCGTGTGGCGCCGCTCGTCACCCGAAAGGCGAAGGATCTTCTCCGAGCCAGCAGGCTACCCGCGCTGCCGCCGGAAAATTTTCACGTCGCCCGCGATCTCCAGAAGGTCAAGGCAGGAAAGCAGCTGTCTCCAGTGCTCCTGGTTCGTGGGCAATTGGCCTCAGAGGTCGCGCTAACCGTCGCCGACGGATACCACCGGATCTGCGCCAGTTATCACCTGGACGAGGACGCCGACATTCCCTGCCGGATTGCGGATTCGACGAAGTCCTGACTCCGGCCTGACCCTCCCCGCAAGGGGGGACTGATCGTTAGATCCAGCCCCGCCTCCGGTAATACAGGAGTTGGAGAGCTGTGGTCGCCAGCATGACCCCCACCGCCAGCACCCAGAAGGTCCAGGTCGGCGCGATATGGGCCACCAGCCAGGCGAAGTTCATGCCGAAGAAGCCTGTGAGGAAGGTCAGCGGCAGGAACAGGGTGGCGAAAACCGTCAGCCGGGTGATCCGGAGATTCAGACGGTTCGAGACGGTCGACAGGTAGACGTCCATGGCGCTGGTCAGCAGGTCCCGGAGCGAGTCCACCGTCTCGTACTGTCGGATGATGTGGTCGTAGACGTCGCGGTAGTAGATCGTCATGTCCTGGCCACCTTCCAACCCGACCGTGTGGGTAGTCAGCCGTTGGAAGACGTCCCGCTGAGCTCCAAGCACCTTGCGCAGGTCGATAACCGCCCGCTTCAGGTTGGTGAGACTGCCAAGGCTGGCCGGATCAGCCCTGGTGACGATGGCCTCCTCGAGCTGCTCGGTGGCGTCATCCACCTGGTCGATTACCGGGAAGATGACGTCGACCAGCTGATCAACGACCAGGTAAAAGAGGAACGGCAGGCTGCGGTGGGCCAGATCGGGATTGGCTTTGATCCGCTCTCGGAGCCGGGCGAGTGGCGGCGAGGGCTCGAGATGAACGCTCACGAGGTACTGCGATGAAAGAAAGAGGTGCTGCTCGCGGATCTGGATCCGCTCGCCATCGAATTCGGCGGTGAAGAGCACGACGAAGACGTAGCCCGTGTATTCGTCGAGCTTCGGTCGCTGGTTCTGGTGGCGGATGTCCTCGAGCGCGAGCGGGTGAAACTTGAAGGTCTTTTCGAGCAGCTCGTAGTCGGAGTCGTCGGGATTCTCGATATCGAGCCAGAATCCCTGCTTTCCCTCTGCCAGGCAGGCCGCGATGGCGTCAGCCTGAGGCTCGACCAGCGAGCCGTGAGCCGCGATCAGGTGCCTCGCCACTAACTCACGTTCTCTGCGGGGGCAATGGCGAGGGGATCAACCCCTTCCCCGCTACTTGATCTCGGCGCCGGCGCCTGCGTCCTTCAGCTTCTTCAGGACGGCTTCGGCTTCTTCGCGATTGACGCCCTGCTTGACCGGCTTGGGCGCCTGGTCGACCAGGTCCTTGGCTTCCTTGAGGCCCAGGCCGGTGATCTCGCGCACGACCTTGATCACGCCGATCTTGGCATCACCGGGCGAAGTCAGCACTACCTGGAACTCCGTCTGCTCCGCTTCCGGAGCCGCTGCCGCTCCGCCGCCGGCCGCCGGTGCTGCCGCCGCCGCGACCGGGGCCGCCGCCGTCACGCCAAACTCGG
>JALYYE010000216.1 GCA_030946735.1 Candidatus Dormiibacterota bacterium | reverse complement strand
GGCTACCCCACCTCGCGGGCGCTCTGGGAGATGTCGGAGAGCAAGCGCCGGCTCCAGGAAATGCTCGGTCATCCCGTCATCGAGTTCGCCTACCCCTACGGCAGCTTCAACGGCTACCTCGCCGGTCGGGCGCAGGCGATGGGCTTCGAGTCGGCGGCCTCGACGATTCCAGGCGCGTGGCACCAGCCAGGCGAGCTCGGGTGGCTTTACCGGCAGCGGGTCGGGGGCTCGACGTCGCTGGCAGGGTTCGCCGGGCTCGTCGGCGGTCCTCGTCCCTAGCGGTTACCTAAACTACACGCGTGCCGGATGATGGCGCTGTCGTGCGCGCTCTGTCGCAGAAGATCCGCGACGTGCCGAACTTTCCCAAGCAGGGGATCCTCTTCAAGGACATCACCACCCTCCTCCAGGATGCCGGCGCCTTCCGCCAGGCGGTCGACATCATGGCCGGGACCTATCACGGCCAGGCGGTCGAGCTGGTCGTCGGGGTCGAGTCCCGTGGCTTCATCTTCGGTGGTGCGCTCGCCTACCTTCTGAACGCGGGCTTCGTGCCCGTCCGCAAGGAGGGCAAGCTGCCCGGTCAGAAGATCTCGGAGGCCTACGCTCTCGAGTACGGCGCCGCTGTGCTCGAGATCCATAAGGACGCCATCGAGCCAGGGCAGTCGGTCGTGATCGTGGATGACCTGTTGGCGACCGGCGGGACGGCGAAGACGACCGCCAGCCTGGTGCAGCAACTGGGTGGCCGCGTGGTCGGGATCAGCTTTCTGATCGAGCTCAAATTCCTCAAGGGGGCGGACACCCTGTCGCAATACAACGTCGTGTCCCACTTGAAGTTCTGATGGGCGATGGCGTCAGTCCAATCCTCGTGGTCGGCTCGGTCGCGCTTGACGCGGTCCACACGCCAACCGAAACGGCGACCGAGATGCTCGGTGGTGCCGCGAGCTACTTTTGCCTGTCGGCGTCCCTGTTTGCTCCCGTCCGGCTGGTGGCGGTGGTGGGCGCGGACTTTCCCCCCGAGCACAAGAAGCTCCTGGAATCCCGCCAGATTGATCTCGCCGGCCTACAGGTGCGTCCGGGAAAGACGTTCCGATGGACGGCACGCTACACCGGTGTCCGGCTGGAGAACCGCGAGACGCTCGACACCCAGCTGAACGTCTTCGCCGATTTCCATCCGACGCTGCCGCCGGCGTACCGCGACTCCAAGCTGGTCTTCCTCGCCAATATCCAGCCGGAGCTGCAACTCGAAGTGCTGGAGCAGGTGCCGGAGGCGGCGTTCATCGCCTGCGACACCATGAAGCTCTGGCTCGACACCGCCCGCCCTGGGCTCGAGCGCTTGCTGCGGCGAGTCGACTGCGTCCTGATGAACGATGAAGAAGCTGAGCAATTCTCGGGACAGCGCTTTCTGCCGGCGGCGGCGCGTGTCATCCTCGCCTACGGCCCCAGCGCCGTCATCATCAAGCGGGGCGAGAACGGCTCCCTGCTGTTCACCCACGACCGGGTCTTCCTGGCGCCGGCCCATCCGCTGGAGACGGTCCGCGACCCGACCGGTGCGGGCGATGCCTTCGCCGGCGGGCTGATGGGGGCCGTGGCGCGCGCCGGGCAGCATGGCGAAGACGTGCTGCGCCGCGGCATGCTCTACGGCAGCGTGCTCGGCTCGCTCGCCGTGGAAGACTTCAGCGTGCGGCGCATCGTGCGGGCCGATACCCGCGAGATCGAAGGGCGGTTGAGTACGCTTGTGGACATGATTTCTCTGAACGGCTCTCGGGCGCCCTAGTCTTATGGCCACCATTCCCGCGCAGCGATACGACGTCAAGGACCTCAAGCTCGCCGACGACGGCCGGCGGATGATCGAGTGGGCGGCGCAGGAGATGCCCGTCCTGCAGCAGATCCGCGAACGTTTCAAGCGCGAGCAGCCCCTCAAGGGCCAGCGGCTTGCCGCCTGCCTCCACGTGACGACCGAAACCGCGAACCTGGCCATCACCCTGAAGGCCGGCGGCGCCGATCTCGTCCTCTGCGCCTCGAATCCCCTGTCGACCGCCGACGCGGCCGCCGCCGCGCTGGTCGCCGAGCACGGTATCAGCGTCTTCGCCATCAAGGGTGAGGACAACGACACCTACTACCGGCACATCGCCTCCGTCCTCGAGCACCAGCCGACGATGACGATGGACGACGGCGCCGACCTGGTCGCCGCCTTGCACAAGGACCGCACCGACCTCATCGGCGACGTCATCGGTGGCACCGAGGAGACGACCACCGGCGTGATCCGTCTGCGCAGCATGGCGGCGAAGAAGGTGCTGCGCTATCCCATCGTGGCCGTCAACGAGGCGATGACCAAGCACTTCTTCGATAATCGCTACGGCACTGGGCAGAGCACCATCGATGGCATCATCCGCGCCACCAACGTCCTGCTCGCCGGCAAGGTCTTCGTCATAGCCGGCTACGGCTGGTGCGGACGCGGCCTGGCGATGCGGGCCCGCGGCATGGGCGCCCACGTGATCGTCACGGAGGTCGAACCTGTGCGAGCCCTGGAGGCGGTGATGGACGGCTATCGCGTCATGCCGATGAAGGATGCGGCGAAGGAGGGCGACCTCTTCGTCACCGTCACCGGCGACATTAACGTGGTCGACGAGCCACATCTCAAGGCGATGAAGAGCGGCGCCATCCTGGCCAACTCCGGGCACTTCAACGACGAGATCAACCTGAGCGCGCTCGACGGGATGGCGGAAAGCGTCCGCACCATCCGGACGTCCCTCGAGGAGTACCGGCTGCGCGACGGCCGCAAGCTCTTCGTGCTGGGCGAGGGCCGGCTCGTCAACCTGGCGGCGGCTGAGGGACACCCGGCGGCGGTCATGGACATGAGCTTTGCCAACCAGGCGCTCAGCGCGGAGTACCTCGTCACGCACGCTCGCGAGCTGCAGCCAAAGGTGTACCCCGTCCCCGATGACATCGACCGCGAGATCGCTCGGCTAAAATTGGCCGCGATGCACATCGACATCGATTCGCTGACCGCCGAACAGGCGGAGTACCTGGGCGGTTGGGAGTCAGGGACTCGATGAACCGTCGCAACCATCTTTTTACCTCCGAGTCCGTCACCGAAGGCCACCCCGACAAGATCGCCGATCAGATCTCGGACGCGATCCTCGACGCCATCATGGCGAAGGACCCCCTCGGGCGCGTGGCCTGCGAGACCGCCGTCACAACCGGACTGGCGTTCGTCATCGGCGAGATCACCACGGATACCTACGTCGAGATGCGTGATGTCATTCGCGATACCATCGAGCAAGCCGGCTATGACCACCCTGGATTCGGCTTCGACGCCGAAACCTGTGGCGTGATCGTCTCCATTCAGAAGCAGTCACCCGACATCGCGCAGGGCGTCGACAGCGGCGGCGCCGGCGACCAGGGAATGATGTTCGGCTTCGCCTGCGACGAGACGCCCGAGCTGATGCCGATGCCGATCCAGCTGGCCCACCAGCTGGCGCGCCAGCTGGCCCGCGTCCGCAAAGACAAGACCTTGCCCTACCTGGGACCCGACGGCAAGACGCAGGTGACCATCGAGTACGTCGATGGACGTCCGCTGCGGATCGACACCGTCGTCCTGTCGGCGCAGCACACCGAGGACGTCAGCCTGGAGCGGATCCGTGAGGACCTGCAAGAGCTCGTCCTCGAACAGGTGATCCCGGCGAAGATGCTCGACCAGCGCTCGACCATCCATGTGAACCCGACCGGCCGGTTTGTACTGGGCGGACCCAGGGCCGACGCGGGTGTGACCGGCCGCAAGATCATCGTCGACAGCTACGGCGGCTACGCCCGGCATGGCGGCGGTTGCTTCAGCGGGAAAGACCCCTCCAAGGTCGACCGCTCCGGCGCCTACGCGGCGCGCTACGTGGCCAAGAACATCGTCGCGGCCGGGCTGGCCGGTCATTGCGAGATCCAGGTTGCCTACGCGATCGGCGTGCGCAAGCCGGTCTCTGTCTTCGTCGAGACCTTCGGGACGGAGCGAGTTCCGGTCCCCAAGATCGAGCAGCTGGTCCAAAAGCACTTCGACCTCAGCCCGCTGGAGATCATCCGGCAGCTGGAGCTGCGCCGCCCCATCTACAAGCAGACGGCAGCCTACGGTCACTTCGGCCGCTCCGATGTCGACCTTCCGTGGGAACGGACCGACAAGGCGGACCTGCTCGCCTCCGAGGCGGGTGTTCAACGGCTCCAGGTGGTGGAGTCGCAGGACGGCTAAGACCGTCCTTGTCACGGGGATCGACGGCTTCGCCGGAAGCCACCTCTCCGACCTTCTCGTGCGGCGTCGTCATGTCATCCACGGCACCATCCGCGGTCCTCGACCGGCTCCGCGCGCGCAGCTCGCGGCCGGCGTCCTCACCCACCAGGTCGACATGCTCGATAAGGACCGGGTTGCCAGCCTCGTCCGCGAGATTCAGCCGCAATGGGTCTTCCACCTTGCCGCGCTCAGCAGTCCGGTGGCGTCCTGGGACGATCCGGCCACGACCATCGCCACCAATGCCGGGCTGCAGGCTAACCTGCTGGCGGCGCTGGTCAAGCAGAAACCGATGCCGCGCGTCGTGGTGGTCGGTTCGGCGGACGAGTACGGCCGTCCGGTGGGCGTTGCTCGGCGGCTCGACGAGGCTACCCCGCTGCGGCCGCTGACTCCCTATGGGGTGAGCAAAGTGACCCAGGACCTGCTGGCGCTCCAGTATCACCTCAGCCATGGTCTGGCGGCGATCCGCATGCGACCCTTCAATCATGCCGGCCCCCGGCAGGCGCCCGATTTCGCTGTGGCGAGCTTCGCACAGCAGATCGCCCGCATCGAGCTGGGCAAGCAGCCGCCGATCTTGAAGGTCGGCAATCTGGAAGCCCGACGCGACTACACCGACGTGCGTGACGTCGTGCGCGCCTACCTGCTGGCGGCCGAGCAGGGCAAGCCGGGCGAGGTCTACAACGTCGGGTCGGGTACGGCGTCGCGGCTGCGCGAGATCGTGGCCCTCCTCTTGAAGATGACGCGCGCCAAGATCACGTTGGAAGTGGACCCCACGCGCCAGCACGCGGTCGAGGCCGCGGTCTACGTCTGCGACGCACGGCGCTTCCAGCGCCTGACCGGCTGGCGCCCGCGGATCGGCCTGGAACGCATGCTGCGCGACACGCTCGACGACTGGCGGCGCCACGAGCGGAGCGCCGCCTGATGGCGCGCCACATCGTGATCCTCGCCGGAGGTAGCGGCACACGGCTCTGGCCGCGTTCACGCGAGAAGTCGCCCAAACACCTGCTCACGCTGCACGGGGGACAATCGCTGCTGCAGTCGACACACGAGCGCGTCTCACGTCTGACCGACAACGTCTACGTCGTGACAGAGCAGTCCCAGGTCAAGAGCATCCGCAAGCAGCTGCCCAACCTCACCGACGAGCAGTTCATCGTCGAGCCGGCGCGGCGCGGCACCGCCTCCGCGCTGGGGCTGGCCGCGCTCGCGATTGCGGAACGCGATCCGCAGGCCATCATGCTGTCGGTCCACGCCGACCACTACCTCGGCCATGACGAAGACGCCTACCTTCGGACGCTCGACGCGGAGGCCCGCTGGGCGGAGGAGAAGCGCTCGCTGATGACGGTAGGGTTGCGTCCGCCCTATGCATCGACGGCCTTCGGCTACATCCAGGTCGGACCGCCGCTCGACGGCGACGAGGCGCCGGCGGTGTATCGGGTGGTGCGTTTTGTGGAAAAGCCAGATCTCAAAACAGCCGAAGGCTTTTTAGCATCGGGCTCCTATCTCTGGAACCTGGGCCTCTTCAGCTGGCCGGTCGATGTGCTCTTCAGCGAGATGGCCGCCCATGCCCCGCAGCTCTACGCCGGGCTGGAGCAGGTGAGGCACGCCCGCCGGGCTGGACGTGCGGATGAGGCCGATCGCCTCTACCAGACGTTGCCGACCGAGGCGATCGACTATGCGGTGCTGGAGCGCACCAGGAACCTACTGGTCGTCGGCGCCACCTTCGAGTGGCACGATCTCGGATCCTGGGCGGACCTGCATGACATCCTGCAGCGGGATGAGGCGGGCAACTTCGTGGAGGGCGAGTCGGTGCTGATCGATTCGAAGAACTGCATGATCCACTCGCCGCACAAGCTGGTTGCCGCGGTCGGCCTCGAGGACATGGTCGTGATCGAGACCGACGACGCCATCCTGATCTGTCCGAAGGCACGCTCCCAGGACGTCAAACTGATCGTCGATCGCCTCAAGCAGATGGGCAAGACCGAGTACCTGTGAGCGTCGTTACACTGTGGCCGTGGCAAAGCGCGCTCTGATCACCGGCATCACCGGCCAGGACGGGTCCTACCTCGCGGAGCTCTTGCTGGAGAAGGGATACGAGGTCCATGGCGTGGTGCGTCGATCCTCGAGCATGAACCGCACCCGCATCGATCACCTGGAGCATGCGCATCCGTCGCACCTCGAGGGCGCCCGCTTCACCCTCCACTATGGCGACATGACGGACTCGGGTGGCCTGAACCGGACGGTGATGACAGTGCAACCCGACGAGATCTATAACCTGGCCGCCCAGAGCCAGGTTCACATCTCATTCGACCAGCCCGAGTACACGGGCAACACCGACGGCCTCGGCACGACCAGGTTGCTGGAAGCGATCCGTGCGACCGGCCGCGGAACCCGTTTCTACCAGGCATCGACGTCCGAGATGTTCGGCTCGACGCCGCCGCCGCAGAATGAGCAGACGCCGTTTCATCCGCGCAGTCCCTACGGCGTCGCCAAGGTCTACGCACACTGGATGACGGTCAACTACCGCGAGGCGTACGACATGTTCGCCTGCAGCGGCATTCTCTTCAATCATGAGTCACCACGGCGCGGCGAAAACTTCGTAACGCGCAAGGTGACCCGTGGCGTCGCCGCCATCCTCGCCAAGCGTTCAACCAAACTGCGGCTCGGGAATCTCGAGTCCAAGCGCGACTGGGGCCACGCGAAAGACTACGTCGAGGCGATGTGGCTGATGCTGCAGCAGGAGGAGCCGGATGACTATGTCATCGCCACCGGCGTCCAGTGGACGATCCGCCAGCTGGCCGAGCTCGCCTTCGGGCTGGTGGGCCTCGACT
>JALYYE010000209.1 GCA_030946735.1 Candidatus Dormiibacterota bacterium | reverse complement strand
GTGCCGAAATGGGTGCCGGTGCCCACGATCTGTCCTCGATTGTTGATGCCGACGGCGTCGCCCAGAACCCAATGCTGGCCGGGGTCGATGACCGTCGTGAGATCGGTCATCACGCCGTTGCTCCATAGAAATGGGCGCTGATAGTTCGTCCATGGCTGAATGGAGATACCGACGACCTGATCCCGGTCGTTGATCGCTAATGCCTTGCTGAACGTATCGCCGGGCAGCGTACCGAGGTCCCGCATGACGCCGCCCTTCCGGAGGAAGGCGTGCGAAAGCGCGCCACAATTGCCCTTTGTGTCGGCAATCCCGGCGATGTCGGCGGCGGCGTTGATCGCGAAGGCGGTGCTGCTACAGCCGCCGAGGGTACCCAGGCTGGTCATGGTCCCGTTCTGCCAGACAAACGCGTAGCCGCCAGTTTCGTTGGCGCCCTCGGATTGTCCGACCACCTGGGCCGCGTCGTTGATGCCGGTTGCGAAACTGAGACGGCCGCCGAGGGTCCCGAGGTCGGTCTGCGTCCCGTTTTGCCAGAGCGTCGCGTGCGCAAAGCCGTTGACTCCCGCATAGCCGACCACCTGACGGTGGACATTGACGCCGGTCGCGTCGTTCATGGTGCCGAGGATCATCACCGTCCCCGCGCTCCAGAGCCACGATTTGAGGGAATCGGCCGGGGCACTCGGGCTGCCATTGGAAAATCCGGCGACGTCACCGGCGCTGTTGATCGCCTTGGCATGTGTCCCGGTGGTGTTGGACCAGGTCGGAAATTGCCCGTTCATGTTGAGGTCGGTCATCACACCGTTTTGCCAGCGGTACGCGTGGCTCGTCTTTGCGTTGACGTCAGCCTCCCCCACCACCTGGGTCATGCCGTTGATCGCCATCGCATTGCTGGTCGCCCCACCCGGGAGAGCGCCGAGGTCGGTGATGGTCCAGTACCCACTCGCGGCTGCCGCCGTTTCGGGCGACCCCAAAGCCAAAGCGAGAACCGTTCCCAGATATAGAAGCCCCGCCACTGCGGCGCTTCGCGAAGCGCGCATCGATATCAGATTACAAGACAGCGCCGGGTGTGGGCTGGGTTCTCTCCAGGCAGAGGCGGGTAGGATAATAGGTAGTACAATCAGTCCGATGGCAACGAGCAGCCCCGGTCGCCGGCGAGCGAAGATCAGTGTCACCCTTGATCCGGCGCTTCTGAATGCCGTCGATCTCTACGTCCAGAGCCAGCCCGATCTGGACCGGAGCAAAGTCATGGAGGCAGCGCTCCATCACTGGTACCGCGCCCGCCAGGACGATGCGATGATCGAGCAATTCAGCGTCCCAGAGGGGGTCGCTAGCGAGGAACAGCAAAGCTGGCGCCGGATCCGGCGCGCCGCCGTTAGCAGGCGACTGAAACGTCCTGCGCGCTAAGCCTTCTGACCCCCGGCCGCGTCGGGGAGAGCTGTGGATGGTCGTAACCCCTGGCCAGCCCGATGACCCGCATCAGCCTCGCCCAGCCCTGGTTGTTTCCGAGGACGTGCGTAATCGTCTTCGCGACGACCTGATTGTCATTCCCGTGTTCTCTAGCGGCAAGGTTGGCCCGACACGGGTCTCATTGCCGACCGGTGCCGGAGGTCTACGCCGTGCCGGTGTGCTGTTTTGCGAAGAAATCACGACCATCGACCGCGATTTCCTTCACCGCGGACCGCTGGGTCCGCGACTGCCGAGCTCGGTTCTCGATGCGGTCGTTCGTGCCGTCCGGCGAGCGCTGGGCGACGTGATTATCGGAGCCTGAGATGGGGCTGGCGTGTGCCAGGCTTGATGCTAAGCGTTCGGCGGCGATTCGATCAGGAAGTCGTGGGCCATCCAGCCTTTGCCTTTCAGATGCCACCAGATCTTGCCGTCGGTGTAGACCGGCGCGCTGTCGACATCGACCGTCGTCTGGTCGGGTAGGCAGCCGACGATTCGACTGTTTTTGCCAGGCTCGCTGCGCACGTTGGCGCAGCCACCGCCATTGACGCGGACGAGGTCCTGGGCGCTGGGAATGGAGCCCGGCCCTTGTGCGCAGGCAGCGTTGACGAAGTGCCAGCCCGAGGCGTCCTCGAAGAGATAGACCCAGCAGCTCGCGCCGCCGCATCCCGATGGACATCCTTCGCCCGCTTTGACGAAACCGGATTTGATCCCGATAAATCCCGTCGCATCGCCGAAATACATGCACGACGGTGGCGGATGGGCGGGGCACGAATCCCAGTCGCCGAGGTGGAGATAGGCCTCGGCGGGTCTCTTACTAACACGGACCATGGCATCGACTTCAGCCGGCGTGGCCGCCCTACCCTGTGGAACCTCGCCCGGCGAAAGTAGTGGAGAGACGGTCGCCGAAGCGGTCGCCGCGGCCACCGGGCCTGATGGCGACGATTGCGTTGCCGTGTGGCTGCTTCCGCAGGCACTGGTGGCAATGCCGACGGCGAGCATCAGGGCCGCCAGACGGGCACCCATGGTCCTCGTTATCAGGTTAGCGCACAGCGTCGATGTGAGGCAACCGGCGCCGCTGGGCCGGGTGAGGAGATGGCCTCTTGTCGTAAGGTGTGGCGGTCTTGGCGGGAAAATGGGGTGAGGCAAGCATGTTGCTGAGGCGGCTGGTACTCCCGGTGCTCGCGATCGCGTTCGCGGCGCAACCGGTCGAGGCTGCTTCAACCCCCCACGCCGGCCCTCCCTCGCAAGGGGGGAGGCAGATAGCACAGCGACTGCCCTCCCGGGCCCTGCCGGCGCCACGGATCGTTGACGTCCGGGCGATCGCGAAACGGCCCGGCGTTGCCGGAGGGAAATTCGCCTCGAGTTCCCCCAGAAGGGAAGGGAAACTCGCCTCGCCATACGCCTCGTCACCGGGACCGCACGCCGTCGAGGCGGCGAAGATTTTCGAGGGGCTGAGCCTGGCGCAGAATGTGCAGCTCTACGGCCCGGACCAGGCGGTGCAGCCGGCCGACGCCCAGATCGCCGCATCGTCTTCGTGGCTGATAGAGATCGCGGGCAACACCATGGGGCTGTTCGGCCCGGATGGGTCGCTCCTGTGGACGGTCGACCTCCAGGCCCTCTTCCAGCAGCCAGATGGCAACTTCTTATACGCACCTTCTCTGCAGTACGACTACGGGAGCAGCCGCTGGTTCCTGGGGGCTATTGCGAGCAATACCGGTGCCCATCTCTCGTCGCTTCTTGTCGCCGTGTCTCGAACCGACAGCCCGCTCGGCACCTGGTCCGTGACGACGACGAACACCACCGCCAACAACCCCGCCCTGAGCAATGCCTATTTCATCCGCGAGAGCATCGCGGTCGTGGGTGACAAGATGGTGCAGACAGAGCAGCGCATGGTCTGCTCGTCGGGCTGCTCGCCGGAACGACAGGGCGAGTTCCTTGTCCTGCGCAAGGACCAACTGTTGGCGGGAGCCAGCCCGACCATTGACCGGTTCAGGCTCGGATCCAGCGAGGGCAACTTCCTCGCGGTGCAACCGCAGTCGATCGGCGGCACGTACGGCAACATTGCCTTCCTGGTGTGGCTGAAGGTGGGCGGCTCACCGACAGACGTCACCCCGAAGATGTTGGGCCTTCTGCAAATCGGTGGTCTCCCCTATCCCGACCGGCTCTACTGGTACCGGGGTACGACAACGGTCTGGGAGAAGGACTTCAACGCCGTCATGCCGCCGCTGCGCATCTCTCCCGCGCAGCCCGGCGGCACGCTCAACGCCTCACCCACGCCGATCACCTCGGCGATTTACCGCAACGGCCAGGTTGTCCTGGCGATCAATGACAACTGCGGCGCCACCCCCGACCCGCGCCAGGCGTACTGCGTCCGCATCATCAAGATCACGAACTTTGGAAACGCCACTGTCGTGGCAAACGACAACAGCTCGATCACGAGCACCGTTCCCGCGCCGATTTCCACCGACCTCGACCGCACGCTGGGGATTCCTCAGGCCAATTTCTTCGATGCCTCGCTGGCGATCGATCCCTTCGGGAGGCTCTTTGTCTCGGCGGCCTTCTCCTCGCCCGATCTCTACCCCGGGATGGCGGTCGCCGGGATCGGCGCCCCCATCGGCCCCACCTCCACGGTGATGCCCACGTCGAGAGTCGTGAACGGACCCAGCATCTACAGCTGTTTTGCCGGCGGCGACCCCCCATGGGGCGCCTACATGCGATCCGTACCCGATCCCAACGACTGGACCCGCGTCTGGATGCCGGGTGAAGTTGCCGTGAATTCGTGCTGGGCAACGGCGATGGTGTCCGCCACGATGGGGATCGCCCCGTGGCCGGTCACCATGACGCCAGCGATCGGTTCCACGAATGGGAGTCAGACGGTCCAGATCTACGGATCGTATTTCGTTCCCGACGCGGACCAGGTGCTCTTCGGATCCACTCCAGGCATCATCCTTTCTGAGTCACCGACCTCGATCACCGTGGTCACGCCTCCGGGGACAGCCGGTCCCGTGGCCGTGACCGTGCTGACGCCGGACGGCGCGGCGAGTGCGGGGACCTTTACCTACATAACCCCCGGCGAACACGGTGGACCGCCGGGATCGTCCGGCCGATATCATTTGCGTCGGTAGGTCATGGAGGTGGGGGAACCATGCGGTTGAGGTGGCTGTCGCTTCTCCTGTTGTCGGCCACATTGGCGGCTCAATCGGTTTCCGCTGCTGCGGCCCCCGCCCGGCCCTCCCCTGGAGGAGTAAGGGTTGGCGTGCCGGCGCCACGCGTCGTTGATGTCCGGACGATCGCGAAACGCCCCGGCCGAGCTCATCCCACGCGGAGCTGGCTAGGACCGATTCGTGCGACGCCAAAGACGGCGGCGACATTGGGACCCAGGGCGGTCGAGGCGGCCACGATCTTTGAGGGCCTGAGCCTGGCGCAGAACGAGCAGCTTTATGGCTCGAAACAGGACGTCGAGCCGGCCGACGCTCAGATCGCCGCTTCGCCCTCGGCGCTCGTGGAGGTCGCGGAGAACACGATGGCGTTGTTCGGCTCTGACGGCTCGCTGCAGTGGACCGTCGACATCGAGAGGCTCTTCCAGCTGCCCGCCGGCTACGACTTCTATGCGCCGTCGTTGCAGTACGACTGGGGAAGCGGCCGGTGGTTCCTGGGCGGCATCGCGACCAACAGGACAGCCCGGAGCTCGTGGCTGCTGTTGGCGGTGTCGCGATCGGGCAACCCACTCGGCACGTGGTCCTTGTTCATCACGGATGCCCGCGCCGACAACCCCGGCCCGTGCCTGAACCCGTGCCTCAACAATATCTATTTCATGCGCGAGAGCATCACCGTAGTCGCTGACAAGGTCGTGCAGGCGGTGCAGGCTCAGAATTGCAGCACCTACTGCATCAGCATCTCAGGCTGGTTCCACGTGATGCGCAAGGACCAGGCGGTGGGGGGCGCGCAGCCGGGTTCGGAGCAGTACATCATGGGATACGGGCAGGAAGACTTCCTTGCCGTGCCACCGCAGTCCGTGGGCGGCACCTACGGCGACATCGCGTTCGTCGTGTGGCTGAAGCGAGGCGCTTCCGTGACGATGTCGCCCGATCGGATCGGTCTGCTGCAAATCACCGGCCTCCCAGATCCAAGCCGGTTCGGCCAGTTCAACGGGAAGACGGTGGTCTGGGAGAAGGACTTCAGCGCGTCGATCCCGAACGGCAATACTTTCGCCGCGCAGCCTGGCGGCTCGCTATACGCGTCCCCGACGCCGGTCACCTCCGCCATCTACCGCGACGGGCAGGTCGTCCTGGCGATGAACGACGCCTGCGGCCAGCTGGATTGCCTGCGCATCGTGAAGATGAGCGACTTTGGCAATGCTAAGAAGGTCGGCGGCAGCAACTCGGGTATCGACCAAAACGTCACCGTCCCGCCGCCGAGTCCTGCGGATCTCGACCGCACGCTCGGACTTTCCGGCGCCAACCTGTTCGACGGATCCCTGGCCATTGACCCCTACGGCAACCTGTTCGTCGGAGCAGCGTTCTCTTCATCCACGCAGAATCCTGGTATGGCCGTCGCCGGGATCAGCGCGCCTATCAACCAGACCTCTACGGTGATGCCCACCTCGAGGATCGTTGAGGGGCCGAGCAGCTACAACTGCTTTACCAACAGCAGTAACCCCTGGGGCGCCTACATGCGATCGGTGCCCGATCCCAACAACTACCGCCGCGTTTGGATGCCGGCTGAAGCCGCCGTCAATTCGTGCTGGGCGACGGCGATCGTCTCCGCCACCACAGGGGTCGGCCCGCAGGCGACAAAGATGAGCCCCGCGGTCGGTTCGACGAAGGGCGGGCAGGTGGTGCAGATCGATGGCTCGTTCTTCGTCCCGGACGCCGACCAGGTGCTGTTCGGAGCCACGCCGGGGACCATCCTGGCGGAGTCGTCGACCACGATCATCGT
>JALYYE010000208.1 GCA_030946735.1 Candidatus Dormiibacterota bacterium | reverse complement strand
GGCACTCTCCTTCGGGTCACCCCGACCGGGCGTTACCCGGCACCCTGCTCTGCGGAGCTCGGACTTTCCTCGACGGGACGATCCCGGCGCGACTGCCTGGCGGACTCGGTCGATATTGTACCCGCGGCTTCGGCGGGAATAACCCACCGCACCAGGCCGGCCGCCAGCAGCATCAAGGCAGCGGCGACCAGGAAGGCGACCGTCAAACCCATCTGGATCAGCGGGCCTGAAACCGCAGAGCCGATCGGCTGGCCGGCCCAGTTGAGTCCCATCGAGATAGCGAACGCGCGCCCGTACCACGCGGGATCCGTTCGCCGCTGGCGCATCGAGAACATGCTGACGTCGAAGGGGCCCTGCGTTAGCCCCGCGATCAGCATTGCCACGGCCACCAGCCAGATATTGCCGACGAAGGCAAGGAGCGCGACGGCGAGTCCGAACACTACGTCCGACGCGATCATGACCAGGCGCTCCCGTCCCTCGCTGCTGATACGGCCGGCAATCAGCGCGGCGAGAACGGAGGCAAGGCCGAAAATGGCCCACAATCCGCCCACCAGTGCCGGATTGCCGTGCAGTCGCTGCAGCACCATGACCGGTACTGCGATCAAGAGAATGCCGAAGCCGAGATTCACGAGCGAGGCGGTTAGGGCGATCCCACGGAGTGCCGGGTTGTGGACGAGCACATAAGTGAGGCCCGCCCATGCGTCCGAGAGGACGGAGCGGGAGCCACCGGCGACGACCGGCTCCGGAAGGCGCATGATCAGCACGGCGGCCAGCAGATAAACGGCGGCGGTGACGGTGAGCGCGAGCCGCGCGCCCGCCCATGCGGTCAAGGCTCCGGCCAGCGCAGGACCGGCGCCGACGGTCAGCGCGTAGGCAATGCTGTCGAGCGCGTTGACCCGGTCCCAGAGCCGCTTGGGAACGATCAAAGGCAGCAGCGAGCGTGCGCCGCTGTTGCTCAGCGAGTAGGTGAGTGAGCTGATGGTGACGATCGGCAGCAAAACCCAGGGTGTGAGGCGGCCACTGACGTCGAGCCCGGCGATCATGGCCAGCGTCACGGTGCCGACCAGGTAATCGAGCGTGATCAACCGCACACGACCATGGCGGTCGAGCAAGGCGCCGGCAATCGGACTCAAGGCGACCCCCGGCGCGATCGAGAGGAAGACGGTGATGCCGGCCAGGGATGGCGAGTGAAACCGCTGCAAGACGAAGAGCACGAGCGTCAGCAGCATCATCTGGTTGGCGGTGCGCGCCAGGATGACGCCAGTCGCGAGCCGGGGAAAGCTCGGGATCCGAAATAGGTCGCGATAGGTCGTGCGATTCGACGGCGGCACGACAGTCAAGCTTAGGCGACGACCGGTTAAGCCAGGACCTTGTCCATCGTCTTGAAGGACACCTTCGCGTAGTCCTTCAGGCCATCGGCCCCCATCCGGCTGACCAGCCGTTTACCCGTCTCGATCACTTTCGGTGACGCCCCTTTTGGTATGACCAGCCCGAGCGCCTTTCCCGCCTGCTCGAGCCACCGCAGAAAGGCGTCGCGGGCAAGGATCGACGCCGCGGCGACCGCCGCGTCCGCCTCGGCTCGATGCATCTGGAGCACCGGAACGCCGCTGAGGCGCGTATCGATCATCAAGCGAGTCTCGATGTATCGCTTGTCCCCGAACTGATCGCTAAGGATGAATTTCGGCCGCAGCCCGTGACCGATAAGGTCTTCGATCGTCCGCGTGTGCGCCCAGGCCAGCAGCGTGTTGAGGTTCTTTCCTTCGCTTCGCATCTGCCTGTAGAGCTCGTTGTAGCGCTTGGGCGCCACGATGATCACGGCACGTTTGTCCTCCTCGATCACCTCCCGGATGTTGGTCGCCAGCCCACGGAGTTCGCGATCGCCGACCAGTTTGCTATCGCGGATGCCCAGGGCCCGCAGCAACCTGGCCGTTCGTTCATCGACATAAACCCCGGCGGTGACCAGCGGACCGAAGAAATCGCCTTTTCCGGCTTCGTCGGTGCCGATGTGGGGCTCGGTCTCGGGAGGCGCCTCGGCCGCCGCCGCGCTCGCCGCGGGACTGGACACTCGCTTGGGGGGGACCGGTTTGCCGACGGACTCGGCGATGGCCAGGGCGTGGTCGAAGGCGGGCGCGTGTCCGGCGACCACCAGCTTGCCCGATTGATACATGATCGCCGTCGACTGGCTGGCCCCG
>JALYYE010000206.1 GCA_030946735.1 Candidatus Dormiibacterota bacterium | reverse complement strand
GCGGTGTTGATCAAAGCGGTGCTCGGGGCGGGCGTGGTCTGGGTCAAGAATGGCGTAATCTACGCCGTCGGGGGTCAGTTGACTCCCGACCAGGTGCTCGCCATTGCAACGTCCCTCCACTGATCGCGTCAATCTGAACCCGATGGAGGCGGCCGATGCCGCGTCCCTTGCGGTCCACACGCAGGATTTGGCCAAGCGATACGGCAAGACGGTCGCACTCAGCGGGCTGACGATGAGCGTCCGCCGGGCCGAGGTGTTCGGATTCCTGGGACCGAATGGTGCCGGAAAGACAACGGCCGTCAAGCTGCTCGTCGGCCTTGCGTTGCCCACCGCGGGCCAGGGATGGGTGCTGGGCGCGCCGATCGGCGACCTGCAAACGCGGCGACGCCTCGGTTACCTGCCGGAGCTGTTCCGCTACCAGGGCTGGATGAAGGCGCGCGAGGTGCTGGGTCTGCACTGCGAGCTCTCCGGGATGGCGAGGTCTGAATGGAAGAAGGAAATCGAGCTCGCGCTCGACATTGTTGGCCTGACCGATCGCGCCGACGACAAGGTCGAAGGCTTTTCGAAAGGCATGCAGCAACGCTTGGGTCTTGGCGTCGCGCTGCTCGGCCGCCCCGAGCTGGTCTTGCTCGACGAGCCGACTTCCGCGCTCGACCCTGTCGGGCGTCACGACGTGCGGGAGATCATCCGCACGTTGAAGGCGCGCGGCACCGGGGTGTTTCTCAACTCGCACCTGTTGAGCGAGGTCGAACAGATCTGCGACCGGCTCGCCGTCGTCGACCATGGCCGGGTGATCGCAACTGGGACGATGGCGCAGATCCTGGGACAGGATGGCGCCGTTCGGGTCCGCGTGACGGGGCTAGCGCCGGCCGGCCGCGCGGGGCTCGGCGGCTTTGGAAACCTCGAGGACGAGGGCGAGTGGCTGACTTTCCGCGGACTATCTGAAGCCCGCGTGCCCGAACTGGTCAGTGAGATCGTTCGCCAGGGCGGCCGCGTCTATGCCGTCGAGCCACGCCACGAGACGCTCGAGGATCGATTCCTGCAGCTGCTCAAGGAACAGGACAAGTGACGCAGGTCTTCACCATTGCCCGGCTCACGATCCTGGAGGCGTCGCGCCGGAAGCTGTTGCTCGCGCTCGGGGTACTTACGGTTCTCGTCATCGTGCTCACCAGCTGGGGCTTCAGCCGGCTGCCGACGATGAGCGGTGTGACGCCCGCCGAGGTTCGCTTGGCGTCGTCGCAGCTGACCATCCTGGTCGCGTTCATGTTCAGTGGGGTACTTGCGCTCGGCTCAACCCTGGTGGCGGCGCCGAGCATTGCCAGCGATATCGAGTCGGGGATCGCACTGGCCATCCTGCCGCGGCCGATTCGACGCAGCCAGCTGCTCATGGGCAAATGGCTCGGGCTGGCGCTGCTGGTGACGCTCTATGCGGCGGGTAGCGGGCTATTGGAACTGCTCGGGATCTGGCTCGCCACGGGCTATACACCGCCCAACCCGCTGGTGGCAATCACATTCGTCGCCGTGGAAGGGATCGTCTTGATGACGCTCGCTCTTTTGCTGAGCACACGGCTGGCGCCGATGACGGGCGGTGTCATCGCCCTGGTCCTCTTCTTCGTCGCCTGGATCGGCGGCATCGCGCTCGCCATCGGCCAGGGATTCGCCAACGACACCATCATTAACATCGGCGTCGGCAGCCGCCTCCTGGTGCCGACCGACGGGCTCTGGCACGCGGCCGTCTATTACCTGGAGCCGTCGGATTTCCTGGCCGCGGCACGGGCCGCGGGGCGGGCGCGCGCGGCGAATCCCTTCTTCGCGGACCAGCCGCCGCCGGCGATCTACGTCGCCTGGGTCGTTGGGTGGTTGGCGGCGATCGTCGGGCTAGCCAACTGGAGCTTCGCCAAGAGAGACCTCTAGCCCGGCGTTCCGCGCCGGCTGCCGCCCCCGCTCGAGGCGATCAGGGTCCGAGAGCCATTGACTTAGGCAGTCGCCGAACGTACATTTAGCTCGCCAAAATCGGGCGATCCGGAACTCAATAGGAGGGGAAACATGGGAGTAGCGACCTTAACGCCTCCGGCGCAGCGAATAGGGGAGGAGCTCGTCTATCCCGACGGCCGGCACGAGCTGGCAGACGACTCGGCGATCCGTAACAGCCCGCTGTATAACGTAGATCTGGCTCCGGTGCCGATCAAGAGGCGGACCTGGACGACCTACAACTACATGGCGCTCTGGATCGGAATGGCGCATAACATTCCGACCTACTTGCTGGCCTCCGGACTTGTTGCACTCGGCATGGCCTGGTATCAGGCCATCCTGACGATCGCGCTGGCGAACATCGTCGTCCTGATTCCGATGCTGGCGAACAGCCACGCCGGCACCAAATACGGTATTCCGTATCCGGTTTTCGCCCGGGCATCGTTCGGCGTCTTTGGGGCCAACGTGGCCGCCATTCTGCGGGCGGGCGTGGCCTGCGGTTGGTTTGGCATCCAGACCTGGATCGGCGGTGGCGCCCTGTACACATTGACAGGTGCGGCCCTCGGCGGAATCGATAAGTCGTTGGGGAGTTCGTGGACGAGCTCTGCGGCGATCGGCGGACACCCCTGGACCCTCTGGCTGAGCTTTGCCATCTTCTGGGCGATCAACATCTTCATCATCATGCGGGGCATGGACGCCGTCCGGCGGTTCGAAAACTGGGCGGCTCCGTTCGTGCTGGTCGTTGCGCTCGGCCTGCTCGTCTGGATGGTGACAAAGGCGGGCGGCTTTGGCCCAATCGTGAGCCAGCCCGGGACAGTCGGCTGGGGCAGCAAGTTCTGGTTCGTACTGTTTCCACCCGCGCTGATGGGGATGATCGCGTTCTGGTCGACGCTGTCGCTGAACATGCCCGACTTCACCCGATTCGGCAAGAGCCAGCGCGCGCAGGCGCTTGGCCAGATCCTCGGGCTACCAACCACCATGACCCTCTTCCCGCTGGCCGCGGTGCTCATCACGTCGGCGACCGTGGTCGTGTTTGGCAAGGCGATCTGGGATCCGGTCGAGCTGGTCGGCCACTTCGACAACCCGCTCGTCGCGATCTTCGCGCTCTTCACCTTGGCGGTTGCCACCCTTTCCGTCAACGTGGCGGCCAACATCGTCAGCCCCTCCTACGACTTCTCGAACCTGGCTCCCAAGCTGATCAGTTTCCGCACCGGCGGGCTCATCACCGGCGTGCTGGGCGTCTTGATCCAGCCCTGGAATCTGCTGACGAACCCGAGCGTGTACATCTTCACCTGGCTCGGCTTCTACGGCGGCGCTCTGGGTGCGATCGCGGGCGTCCTGATCGCCGACTACTGGTTCATGCGCAACACCAATCTCAAGTTGGGCGACCTCTATCGCGTCAACGGCGAATATCGATACAGTGCCGGCGTCAACTGGCGAGGTCTGGTCAGCCTGCTGGTCGGTGGTGTCCTGGCCGTGGGCGGTGCGTACTCGACACCAGGTAACGGACCATTCCCGCAGGGCGGGATCATCGGCCCGCTGTACAGCTGGTTCCCGTTCCACGTCTATGACTACAGCTGGATCGTGGGGCTGGTGGCGGCGTTCGTCTGCTACCTGGCGCTCTCGGCGCTCTTCCCGGCGGCTGCCGCTCGGCGGCGTCCGCAGGCTGCGGCGGCGACCTAAACTCGAGATCGATCGTGCTGGAGCCCCTTCCTCGCGGCGGGGGCTCCAGCCTTTGGAAGGAATGGCACGACTGAGCTTCGGCGTCTGCTTTGCTCCGGATCCGCCCCCCAGCCGCTGGGCGGATCTGACCAAGCTTGCCGAGGCACAGGGTTTCGAGTACGCGTGGCTATTCGACTCGCACGTCCTCTGGCAGGAGGTCTACCCGATCTTCACGCTGATGGCCGCAAACACGCGCACCATCAAGATCGGCCCCTGCGTCACCAACCCCGGGACACGCGATCCCACCGTAACGGCCAGCGCGCTGGCCACCCTCAACGAGATCTCGGGCGGCCGGATGGTGATGGGGATCGGGCGCGGTGACAGCGCCCGCCGCGTCCTCGGCCAGAAGCCGGTGACGGTGGAGCGGATGGAGGCGGACTGCCGCCTCATCCGCGACCTGGCCGCCGGCCGGGAAGTCGCCTACGACGGCGTCAAGATCCGGCTGAAGTGGGCCGAGCACGAGTTACCCATCTGGGTGGCTGGCTACGGACCGAAGGCGCTGCGGGCTGCCGGGCGGGTGGCCGACGGGGTCATCATCCAGCTGGCCGATCCCGCCATCATCAAGTGGTGCCTGCAGTTCGTGCGCGAGGGTGCCGAGGAGGCCGGCCGGTCCTTCGACGATATCCAGATTCAGGCCGCCGCGCCGGCGTTTATCTCCGATGACATCGAGGCGGCACGCGAGCAGGTGCGCTGGTTTCCGGCGCTCGTCTCCAACCACGTGGTCGATCTATTGAAGCGATACGACGCGCAAGACCTCCCCAAGGCGCTGACCGATTACATCAAGGCCCGTGACCACTACGACTACTCGGAGCACGCCCAGCGCGGCGCGGCCCATGCGGACTTCGTCCCGGATGACGTGATCGACCGGTTCTGCGTCATCGGCACCGTCGAGCAGAGCCGGAAGCGGATCGAGGAGCTGATCGACGTTGGTGTCAATCAGTTCAACCTCTACCTTATGGTGGAGAAGCCCGAGGCGATCATCGAAAAATACGGCGAGGCAATCATTCCGGCGTTCAGCTAGCGAGGAGGAGGCGACACAGACATGGCAAAGGTGCGGGCGGCGCTGATCCAGGCGCACGCGAACATGCCCAAAGAGGAAGCAATCGCAAAGCACGAGAAACTCATCGGGGAAGCGGCGGAGAAAGGGGCGCAGATCACCTGCCTCCAGGAGATCTTCTTCGGCCCCTATTTCTGCGCCGAGCAGGATGTCAAATGGTATGACACCGCCGAGCGGGACGACGGGCCGACCGTCAGGCGGATGCAAGCGCTGGCGAAGAAGCACAAGATGGCGCTGATCGTGCCTTTCTACGAGGAGGCCCAGACCGGTGTCTACTACAACACCGCGGTTCTGATCGAGAACGACGGCACCATGCTCGGAAAGTACCGCAAGACGCACATCCCCCACGTCGGCCCGTGTTTTTGGGAAAAGTTCTATTTCAAGCCCGGCAACCTCGGCTACCCGGTGTGGGATACCTCGGTCGGCCGTGTCGGGATCCTGATCTGCTACGACCGGCACTTTCCCGAGCCCGCCCGCGCCCTTGGCCTCAAGGGTGCCGAGCTGGTTTTCAACCCGTCGGCCACGGTCAAATCCCTCTCGCGCTATCTTTGGGAGCTAGAGCAGCCGGCGCACGCCGTCGCCAACGGCTACTGGATCGGCGCCATCAATCGTGTCGGGGTGGAGAAGCCGCTCAACGAGGCGCAATTCTACGGGTCGAGCTACTTCTGCGACCCGCGGGGCCGCATCATCGCAAAGGCGTCAGAGACCGAGGACGAGGTGCTGGTCTGCGACCTCGACATGGACATGAATCGGGAAGTGCGCAACACCTGGCAATTCCTGCGCGATCGCCGGCCCGAGAGCTACCAAGAGCTCGTCAAGGAATTGCCGTGAGAACACTGATCAAAAACGGCACGGTGGTGACCGCGAGCGATACCAACAAGACCGACGTGTTGATCGACGGCGAAAAGATCGCCGCCATCGGCAGCGGGCTTTCGGCCAGTGCCGACCAGGTGATCGACGCGGAAAACCGCTACGTGATGCCGGGCGCGATCGATGTCCACACACACATGGAGTTGCCGTTTGGCGGCACCTTCGCGTCCGATGACTTCGCGACAGGAACCGCGGCGGCCGCCTGGGGCGGCACGACGACGATCGTCGACTTCGCGGTGCAGAGCTTTGGCCAGACGCTGCGCCAGGGGCTCGACCAGTGGCACAAGAAGGCCGAAGGAAAAGCGCACATCGATTACGGTTTTCACATGATCGTGCGTGAGATCAACGACGCGATCCTCAAAGAGATGGACGCGCTGGTCAACGAGGGCATCCCGTCCTTCAAGCTCTTCATGGCTTACCCCGGAGTCTTCATGCTCGACGACGCGTCGATCTTCCGGGCGATGAGCCGCACGGCGGCCAACGGGGGCCTGATCATGATGCACGCCGAGAACGGCGGCGCGATCGACGTCCTCGTGCAGCGCTACCTGGCGGAGGGCAAGGGCGATCCCATCAATCACGGGCTGACCCGGCCGGCCAGCATGGAGGGGGAGGCCACGGGACGTGCGATCGCGCTCGCTCGGCTGGCGGAGGTCGCCGTCTATATCGTGCACCTCAGCTCAAAAGAGGCGCTTGACGCCGTGCGCGAGGCGCGCGACGACGGTGCCCCGACGTTTGCCGAGACCTGCCCGCAGTACCTCTACCTGAGCCTGGACGACCTCGGCCGGCCCGGCTTCGAGGGCGCCAAGTACGTGTGCTCGCCGCCACTGCGGCCGGCGTCCCATCACGCTGAGCTCTGGAAGGGCCTCCTGCAGGACGACCTGCAGCTGGTCGCGACCGACCACTGTCCCTTTCATTTCAAAGGGCAGAAGGAGATGGGGCGCGGCGACTTCTCCAAGATCCCCAACGGGCTGCCTGGTGTCGAAGATCGCTTTTCGCTGATCTTCCACGGTGGCGTGAATTCCGGGCGGATCACGCTCAACCGCTTCGTCGAGCTGGTGGCGACGGCACCCGCCAAGATGTTCGGGCTCTTCCCGCGCAAAGGGACGATCGCCCCGGGGAGCGACGCGGACATCGTGATCTTCAATCCGAGGGTGGAACGGACGCTTTCGGCGAAGACCCATCACATGAACGTGGACTACAGTTGCTACGAAGGAATGACGGTCAAGGGCCTGCCGGAGGTCGTGATGCAGCGCGGCAACGTCCTGATTCGGGATGGAAAATTCCAGGGCGTCAAGGGTGCCGGCCACTTCCTTCGGCGTTCGGCATTCCATGGGGCGCCGGCCAGTGAGCCAAGCCCAGTAGGAGCGAGATCATGATCGCCACCAAGAACGTCCAGAGCTTTATCGGCGGCAAGTTCCGCGATTCGCGGTCGGAAAAGACCGATCCGATTCCTAACCCCGCGACCGGCGAGACGATCGCCAGCCTTCCGCATTCGACCCGGGAGGAGATCAACGAGGCCGTGGCCGCGGCGAAGAAGGCGTTCCCCGCCTGGAGCGAAACCCCGGTGCCCGAGCGGGCTCAGGTGATGTTCCGCTTCAAAGCGCTCTTCGACAAGCACATCGACGAGCTCTCGGCGATCGTCACGCGCGAGAATGGCAAGACGCTCGACGAGTCGAAAGGCGAGGTGAAGCGCGCCATCGAGGTGATCGACTTCGCCTGCGGCGCCCCCACGCTGATGATGGGCCAGAACCTCGATCAGATTGCGAAAGGCATCGACGAGGAGTTGACGCGCTTTCCGGTCGGCGTCGTCGCCGGGATCACGCCCTTCAACTTCCCCAACATGGTGCCGATGTGGATGATTCCGGTTGCCATCGTGACGGGCAACACTTTCGTTCTCAAGCCATCCCAGCTCACGCCGCTCTCGGCGATGCGAATCGCCGAGCTGCTCGAGGAAGCCG
>JALYYE010000203.1 GCA_030946735.1 Candidatus Dormiibacterota bacterium | reverse complement strand
CGGAGTTTCCGCAGGGCGCAGATGACGAAGATGGTGGAAGTCTCCATGTCATTGCAGAGCACCCGCGCTCGACGCCACACGGTCAATGCGCCTTCCAGTTCCTCGCGGCGCGGCATCCTGGCCGCGTGCAGGTCCGGGTAGAGAGCGTCATGACTGCGGACGATCCCGGTGTGGGCCCGCTGATTTGCCGAGCGGGCGGCGTCGACCATCGCGGAAACGAGCTCAAAGTCGGCCACGGCGGGATAGCTCATCGGCACGTAGCTGGGGGTCGTGCCCTCATCGCGGACGGCGGCCGTCGCGATCACCAGGTCGGAGAAATGCACGTCGCGCTGGATCGACCCGGTGGTGCCGACACGGATGAACGTCGTGGCACCGATGGCGGCCAGCTCCTCGACGGCAATGGCCGTCGATGGTGAGCCGACGCCGGTCGAGCAGACCGAGACCATGCGGCCATCCAGTGCCCCCGTGTAGGTCGTGTACTCGCGGTTGCGCGCGATCAGACGGGGATTGTCGAGCAGCCGGGCGATCGGCTCCACCCGACCGGGATCGCCGGGCAGAAGGACGACCTCACCGACGTCACCAGGTTTGCAGCGGATGTGGTACTGCAAATCCCCCATTGCCGACGTGAGTTTACGCCGTGCCCCCACCTCGACCCTCCCCCGGAGGGGGAAGGATCCCTACTGGCCGAGGACGGTTGCCTGGCTGGTGCTCGTGAAGGTCGGGCCGAGGATCAAGCGCAACAGTGGCGAGGTCACTGGATCACGGTAGGTGATGGCAACCGTGAAGATGTACGGCCGGCCCTGCGCATCGGGCGCCGTTTGCGTGATGTGCACCGTCGCCCGTTCTGCATCGAGGCTGCCGAGGTGTGCCAGGATCGCCCGGCAGGTCTCCGCCTCGGAGTAGGCCGCGGGTCGCTGCAGACCGTCCGCGGCCTGCCAGCAGGGCTCGCTGTTCGGATCGCCGACACGCAGCCCGTGGGCCAGGGTGGTGGCACCCGCGGTGGCCGCCTCCTGAAGTTGCAAAGACCGAAGCCCCAAGCCAGCGAACTGAAGGGTGGCCACGCCGCTCCCGAAGAGGAGTGACAGGCCGAGGAAGATCCCGATCACCGACTGGCCCGACTGCCTTCCCACGTAGGTCAGCATCGGTTCAGCGGCTTTCAGTCGGCGTTACGTGTCGAGGCGCTCCGTACCCGAGGCGGTAACACGTCGCAACAAAATCCGTCGTGGCCTGGCAGAGGCAGCGATCTTGAACGCCGCCGCAACGCGCGACGCAACCTGCCGCGCCGCCTCGTCGCTTTGCGCATGGACTGTTGCCAGGGGCTCGCCGCGCTGGACCCCGTCGCCGACTTTCTTGTCGAGCACGATGCCGACAGCGAGATCGATCGCGGCGTCCTTGCGATCGCGGCCGGCGCCCAGGGACTTGGCCGTCAGTCCGATCTCGAGCGCATCGATGGCGGCCACCTGACCCCCTTCGTCTGCCACAACCGGCCGCTGGACCGCGGCGGTCGGCAGGCGCGATTGATCGTTGACGACCTGTGGATCGCCTGATTGCGCATCGATGAGTTGCGCAAACTTGCGTAACGCGGCGCCGTCGGCGAGCAGGCGCCGCAGATCGGTTTCTGGCGCGCCGGCCACGCGCAGCATTTCGGTGCCGAGCCGAATGCTCAGCGCTTGAAGATCATCCGGTCCGCGCCCGGATAGGGTCTCGATCGCCTCGCGGACTTCGAGCGCGTTGCCCACGGCGCGGCCGAGCGGCTGCTCCATGTCGGTGATGTAGGCGACAGTCTCGCGTCCGGCGTTGGCGCCGATCGCCACCAGCGCGCGCGCCAGGGCCTCAGCCTCCTCGAGCGTCGCCACGAAGGCGCCGCGGCCGCACTTGACGTCGAGCACGATGGCGTCCGCGCCGGCGGCGAGCTTCTTGCTCATCACGCTGCTGGCAATCAACGGCACAGAGTCGACCGTTGCTGTGGCGTCGCGCAAGGCATAGAACACTTTGTCCGCCGGGACCATGTCGGACGTCTGGCCGGCGATGGCGATGCCGATGCGGCGCACTTGATCGATGAACTGGTCGATGCCGAGATCGACGTTGAAGCCCGGAATGGCCTCGAGCTTGTCGAGCGTGCCGCCGCTGTGGCCCAGCGCGCGCCCCGAGAGCTTCGCCACCGGGATGCCCGCCGCCGCGACCAGCGGCGCAACCACCAGGGTTGCCTTATCGCCTACGCCGCCGGTGGAGTGTTTGTCGACTTTCCGGCCGGGGATCGACGAAAGATCCAGTTGGCGTCCGCTGGCCGCCATCGCCAGGGTCAGCGTCTTGGTCTCCTGTTCGTTCATGCCGTTGAGGCGCACGGCCATCAGCCAGGCAGCCAGCTGATAGTCCGGGATCGACCCGTCGCTCGCCCCGCGCACGATGAAGCGAATGGCCTCATCAGAAAGTTCCCGGCCATCGCGCTTCTCTCGGATCACGTCGATCGCCGTCAATGACCTTTAATCATGCCGGATGTGGCTCACGCTGGTCGCTCTTGTCGTCCCCCTGGGCCTCGATACGTTTGCGATTGCGGCCGCCCTTGGCATGAGCGGCCTGACGCCGCGTGACCGGATCCGGGTCACGGTGCTGTTTACGGCATTTGAGATGGGCATGCCCATCGTCGGCATCGTGGTGGGGGCCTTTGCGGGCAAGGTGGCGGGAAGCGCCGCGGACTACGTGGCGATCGCGATTTTGATCGGCCTCGGCGTCGTCATGCTCTGGCCCCGACGCGCTGATCGCGACGAAGCCGAGCGCCTCGGCTTGCTCGCCCGGACTCGCGGGCTGGCGGCGATCGGGCTCGGCATCAGCATCAGCCTGGACGAGCTAGCCATCGGATTCACGCTGGGGCTCCTGCGCTTTTCTATCTTGCTAGTGATCGTGTTGATCGGCATCCAGACACTGGTCGTGACGCAGGCCGGCCTGCGGGTGGGATCGAGGATCGGCGAAGCCGTCCGCGAGCGGGCGGAGCAACTGGCCGGGATCGTGCTGGCCGCGCTAGGCGTTGTGCTGCTGGTGGAGCGCTTCTTGTCGGGCCGTTGATCAGCCCTGCAGCAGGTGCGCCGGATTGCCCTTCAGGCCGACGGCGACGGTGACGGTATCGATCGCGACCGTGCCGGGGCTCAGGTTGGTGCGATATTGCAATGACCACCACCAGTTCGCGGGGTTGTTGCCGGGGTTCCAGGTCGAAGATACTGGGATCTCGAAATGAAGCCAGTGCCCGTTGTAGTAGACGGTGTTGTTGCTGGTGGCCAGGACGGTTGCCTGAGTGTTCCCGGGCGCGCTGACCAGCGTGCCAACATTGCTTCGCTGGACGCCGAGGTCATAGATCTTCACTCCGGTGGCTGAGGTCGCGATGGCGTTGGTGACAGGGTCGATGATGTCGATGTACACGTTGCCGGCGCCGGCGATGTCGCCCGGGTCATAGATGTCGACGGTCACGGTCTTGCCGGCGTAGTACGGCGGGAGCTGGAAGAGCGGGAGTTTGAATGTCTGGGTCGCGATCGGCGTGTACCAGGACATGTCGTTCCAGGCCCCGAGCGAGCAGCTCGACGTGCACAGGTTGCGGTTCGAGTCGAGCACCCGGATCGCGTAGGCCTTGTGGGCGGCGTTCTGGCTGCCCACGACGCTGAGAGCGCCGTTGTAGTCGAGGTTGTCTACCCGCACCCGGTAGGTGCCGCCCACGAGCATGCCGCCCGTCAAGTAGGAGCCGGGGTTACCGTACTGGTTGAGCGTCACCAGGCCGCCGTCGCCCGCGCCGGCGTAGGTCGGCAGGTCGATCCAGTTGTGGTAGATCGACATGTTCGTCGGGTTGCCCTGGCCGTCATACGTTTGCGTGATGGTCGTGGCCGTGTTCACGTTCTTGTACCGCGGCGGGTTGGCGATCCAGTTCGTCGCATCGAGCGGGTAGACAGTCGTCTGTGTCAGCTTCACGTCATTGGCCCGGATGAAGTGGTTCGTGACCTGGAAGAGCGTGTACCGGCTGGCCGAGAAGAGCTGCTTGTTGCTGAAGTCGGTGATGCTGTCCTGTTCATGGAGGTAGTAGCTGCCTCCACTCGAGCAGGGCGTCCAGCCCTGGAAGTTGTCGCAGTTGTTGTGCGGCCCGGACGAGCCGTTCGGACCCCCGTCTGGGGAGAAAGCCGCGTTGTAGACCTGGATGTATCCACCCGGCGAGGGGATGGTGATCAGGAAGTTGTAACCACCGCGAGAGGGAAGGGAGGCGTCTGCGGGTTCGTTGCCGGCCGTGGCACTGATCTGGTGGACGTCGTTCGACGGAGGGTTGAGCGGGCCGTTGTACTCATACGCCGGATTCGGCGTGAACGCGTCACCCTGCTGGCGATCGACGTTCCATCCCTCGGTGCGCAGGAAGTAGTAGTTACTCGCGGTGCCGAGCTGCGAGGTCGTGGAACCGATTTGCCCGCCTGGCTGACCAAGCGTGATGGGCGGCAGGTAGGTCGCAATCGCGGTCCGCGAGACCTGGTAGCTGGAAAAGCCGAGCAACTGCAGGAAATACACCTGGACTTTCCTCGACACGGTGACCTGGAACTTGTTCTGGTAGAAGGCCGGCGGATTGCTGCC
>JALYYE010000165.1 GCA_030946735.1 Candidatus Dormiibacterota bacterium | reverse complement strand
GTCCGAGACGAAGCTGGCCTTTGACCGTCCCTAGCGGGAGGCCCTTGCGCTCAGCGATCTGCGCGTACGTATAGCCGCCGAAAAACGCGAGGAGAATGGCGTCTCGCTGAGCGTCGGGAAGATTGCCCAGGGCCTCACGGATCCACAGCCGGTCCGCGCCGCGCACCGCGGGGTCGGCACCTTCATCGCCGACGATCTTAGCCATGTCAAGCTCAACGACCCTTACCGAGCCTGCGCGATCGTGTCGTAGTCGATCGATGGCGCGGTTCCGGACGATCGTGAGCAGCCAGCCCTTGATTGCGCCCTTTTCATGATCGTATTGGTGCCGTGCGCGCCAAATGGCGAGGAACGAATCCTGGACAACATCCTCGGCAGCTGTCTGCTCCCGCAGGATCTGAAAGGCAAGGCCGTAGGCGATCCCGCTGTAGGCGTCGTACAGGCTCTCAATCCCTTCGGTCGTTTGCAGCGCATCGGCACGAAAGTCGCTGATAGCCTCTCTCCCAAATCCTAAACTTGATAGTCATAGTATCACGTTCTCTCTTTCCACTAGGACGCGGCAGCGGTCAGAGGCCCTTCCAGGATGGGGGTGGCGGTTGGACGCGATTGCTCCCCCGGCTCCGCTGTGATTGCCAGCTGCTGGTACTGGGTCAGGTCGCGTGTTATGGTGAGGACCAGCTTGCCGCCGGCTACGCCGCTCGTGCCGGCGTCCACCGGCGTGCCGTTTTTGAACAGCCAGATTTCGTAAAGCTTGCCCTCCGGCAGGGCGGGAAGTCCGGTCGTGGCCAGCACCGCCTGTTTCCGGTCGCGGAAGTAGGTCAGGCTCGCGACCGCGCCCGGTGCCTGGGCGTTCCCCGCGAAGACCCACGCGATCTGCGCCGGCTGCGCCGGCTTGGTGAGCAGGCGGTCGATGCCGATCCCGCCAAGGAAGGCGAGCAGGATGGCGGCGGCCAGCGCTGCCATGGCGGGCGACCATGCCAAGCGCGGCACGCGGGGAACTGGCTTGACGGGCACCACGAGAGGGGGCGCCGGGCGCCCGGGTTCGCCGATGACCCCGCTGGCGGCCTCGCTGCGGATCGCCGCGAGGATGCGGTCGCGCAACTGGGCTGATGGTTGCCGCTCCGGCACGCTGGACGCCAACCCGGCAACGGTCTCCCCCAATCTCGCGGCCTGCTCCCGGTGTGCTGCGCAGGTTCGCAGGTGGGCATCGACCTGGCGTATTTCCTCAGGCGGGATCGCCTCCAGGGCGTAGGCGCCTAGTAGCTCGTCGATCTCGTCGTGGCTCAGCTCTTTCATGCTTTTCAGTGATTCCAGGAGTGGCGCCTGCACGAGGTGAGCCGGGGTCGCCACACCGAAGCTGCGCGCGGATTCACCCTCCTCGCCGGAAGTGTTGCCGCCGCTCATCCTATTCCTTATTACGAAGCGTTTCGTCGGGTGGTCTACTCAGTTGGCGTTTTGGATGTCGGATAAGTTACCCACTCGTTGTTGCATCCCCTGACGCAGGGGCTTGCACCCGAAACTCCCGAGCAGCGTCTGGTAGCGCCAGCGCTCACGCGTCGAACCGCAGCATCGCCAGCTCGATCGAGAGTCCTGGCCCAAAGGCGATCGCTAGCGCGCGGCTATGAGGCCTGGGTGGCTCGAGCGCCGAGAGCACGAAAAAGATCCCTGCGCTGGACGCATTGCCACACATGGCGAAGACGGCGCGCGAGATTCTCAGGGCGTCGGCCTTGAGCCCCAGGGCACGCTCGACGGCCTCGAAGATTCGCGGGCCTCCCGGGTGGGCTGCAATGATGTCCATGTCCGATTGGCGAAGGCCGCTTGGCGCGAGGAATGCCTCGACCGCCTCTTCGAGGCGCGCTTCCACCACCGCGGGAAGATCCCGGCTGAGCACCACGCGCAGTCCCCCGTCGCGGAGTTCGTAGCCGAGGTGCCGCGCGCCTTCAGGGATTAGCAGGGTTCCGGTACGCTCAACCGTCCATCGGTTTGCTGATGCCCCGATCCGCAGCACTGCCGCCCCGGCCCCGTCGCCGAAAACCATCGCCGCCACCAGGTTGTCGACCGAATGATCGTCGGGCTGAAAGGTGAGGGACGGCAGCTCGACCGAAAACAGGAGGACGGCGCGATCGGGATAGGCACGTAGATAATCCGCCGCTCTTGCCAGCCCCGCCACGCCGCCGCCGCATCCGAGCTCCGTGATCGGGAGCCGAGCGACGTCCGGCCGGAGGCCGAGAATCGGGATCAACTCGGAGTCGAGAGACGGTAGCACGAACCCGGTGCAGGAGACACCGATCACGAGACCGACGGCGTCGCGATCGATGCCAGAGCGGTCCAGCGCATCGCGGCTGACCCGCCGTGCGAGGATCCGAGCGTGCTCCAGATACGCGTCGGTCTGCTCGGATAGGCTGCGGGGCGCCATGATGGAGGCAAGCGGTTGGGCGAAATAACGGGTTCCGGCCTCCCTCGGAGATGTCGTACGCAGGCCGCGACCGCGACCGCGGCCCACGGCCAACGAGACGTCCTCCATCGTGACCCGGATCGTGGGCACGGCGGTAGCGACTCCCGCGATCTGCGCTTGACCCGCGGGCCGATCCATACTTAGAGTTCGCGTCGAACCGCGTTCTGGATCACTGTCGGGACAAAATGACTTGAGCCACCGGCTCGGTTTGCCGTCGAGACATCCGTAACTCATCTCGGTCCGTAGTAGTGAGCGTCGACGAGTATCCACGCTGCGCTAAGGAAAGTGGTTGGTGTTTCGACGGTTTCGTCTTTTGCTCCGACGGATCGGCCTGATGAAGGCTGAGGGGCAGCCCTGTTGGAGAGAGGTCTCCGACATCACGGTACGGCTCGCGCCGACCCTCGCACCTTACGACAGCCGACCTCAGCGGCGACTCTCGGGGTCGTAGGGTTTTGAAGGGGGAACGCGAGGTGGCCACCGGGGTGGGCTCAGTGGCTGCGCCCCTCGAAGTGGTCGCGCCGATCAGCCCGCCCGTCGCTCACCATCATGGCTGGGCGCGCTTGCGTCGTCGAAGCTGGGCGCTGCCGATTGCGGTCCTGTTCGGATCAGGTCTGCGCCTGTGGGGAATCGGCTTCGGACTGCCCGCCATCTACCGGCCAGATGAGGACGTCCTCGTGGGACGAGCAATGGGCGTCCTGCAAGGCGTGATCGATCCCCATTTCGCCGACTGGCCCCACCTCTACATCTACATATCGGCGGCTTGGCTAGCCATCCTCAGGCCGATCTTTCCTCTCCTGGGAGAGGCGGCGCCCTACCTGGCCCTGCGACTACTGGATGCCGCGATCGGTACCGCCACCATCTTCGTCGTCTACCGATTCGGCAGCCGAGCCTACGGGCAAACCGCCGGCTTGGTCGCCGCCATCGGCATGGCTGTCGCCTTCCTGGCCGTCCGGGACAGCCACTTCGCAACGATTGACACCCCGCTGACTTTTGCCAGCATGCTTGGAATCGGGGCGGCTTACCGATTGGCCGACAATCAGACGGGTAGGCAACGAATGGCCGCCGGGGCATTGCTCGGCGTCGCCGCCGGCATCAAGTACAACGGAGCTCTTGTCTTCGCCAGCCTTGTCGCCGCCCAGGGACTTCAGTTCCGCTTTCCGCGCCGCGCCCTGACCGGCCTGGTGGTCGTTGGGCTCAGCGGCGTTGCCGCCTTTGCGATCACCTCCCCGTTTCTTCTGGTCGACCTTGGCGCGTTTGCGTCGGGGATCAGGAACATCTTTTCGCATCTCGCGGCCGCACGCCAACCTGAGATCGGCTACATCCACATCCCGCGGCTGGCCCTCTGGTATGGACTCGACCCCCCGTTGTTCTTGCTGGGCCTGGCCGGTCTGGCCTACGCTGCCGTCCGCCGGACCAGACCCGATTGGATTCTGGTGGCGTTTGTGCTGGGGTACTACGCGCTCATCGGGTCGGGACACATGGTCTTCGTGCGCTACGCGGATCCACTTATCCCGCCGCTTGTCATCCTCGGCGCGCGAGCCCTAGTGGCAGCATGCCAGCGATTGGAGCACCCCCGCCTAGTCCTGGGAGCGGCCCTCGCTATCGCAATCATTCCGGCGGCGGCCCATGACCTTGCCTATGACACTCTGATCCAGCAAACCGATACCCGAACCCAGGCGTTCGACTGGCTACGGGCGCATGTTCCAGCCCGCGCTCGGGTGGCGACGCTGTACTTCGCAGGTCCGATGCATGACCAGGCGATGATCGATCGGCGGGGCGAGAGCCACGGGGCAATTGACGCCTACGTTGCCTCGTTCCTGCAGAACCGGCTCCAGAATCAGTACACCGTTTACGAGCTTGCCGAGTCCGACCTGGCGACCGACGTCCTCCCGACCCTCCGCTTGAATGGCGTCGACTACGCCGTCTACTCGCCGATCGCGCCGTCGGATGGATGCGCCACCTCGACACCACTGCAGCGAGCTCTCGAAGCGAAAGCACGGCTGGTGGCGACGTTTACGGCGACCGGCGGCCGCTGCACGGATGCGGTATTCGACCCGATCGATGGCTATTACGTGCCACTGAGCGGCTATGAGTACTGGGCTCGACCTGGACCACTGATCCAAGTCTTCGACCTACGCGCATTTCGCCAGACGAATGATCCGGTGAGGCTCCCCTTTCGTTACAGAGTCAGACACCTGAGTTAGTACATCGTCTCGGCCGGTAACTCAGTGACGGGCAAGCCCACGAGGTTGACTCACGCCCAAAAAAGGAGGGACGCTACGCGCCGATTCTTGCTCGCCGATGACCGTAACGACAAATCAATCACTCACAGAAAAGGAACACCATGCGCAAACAAGCTTTGATCGCCGTCCTGGGGACGGCCGCTGCGGCGCTGACGTTCACGCCCATCGGCGCGAGCGCATCGAGCCACCGCGAGGCGCCCCTCATTTCCCAGGATCCGGTCGCTGACAACACTGACACGTACGCCTTCGTCGACCCGGTCGATCCATCGAAGATCGACATCATTGCGAACTGGATTCCGGTCGAGGTCCCGGCAGGGGGCCCGAACTTCTACAGCTTTGGCGACGATGTCCTGTACCAGATCCACGTCGACAACGTGGGCGATGCCAAGGACCACATCGTCTATTCCTTCCAGTTCAAAACCAAGACGGTTGACCCGGCGACCTTCCTTTACACGACGGGACCGGTGAGCTACGACGCGAGCTCCAAGACCTACAAGAACTGGAACCGTCCCCAGAGCTACGACGTCTCGCTCTGGAAGAACGGCGAAAACCGCCGGATCGCGAGCGACCTGCTAACCCCGCCGGATGCGGTGGGCAAGAATTCGACGGGCGATGCCGGCAACTACCACCAACTGGCCACCGCCGCGATCCACGACATGGGCAGCGACGCCAAGGTCTTTGCCGGTCAGCGCGACGATCCGTTCTTCGTGAACCTCGGCGGCCTCTTCAGCCCGCTGAACATCACCGGACAAAAGATGGGCGCTGTTGACACGCTGACGGGCGTCAACACCCACACGATCGCGATCCAGGTACCCAAGACGAGCTTGAAGGGCCCCAATGATTCCATCATCGGCGTCTGGGCGACCTCCAAGCGCCCGACGACGAACGTTCTACGAAGCAATGGAAACAAGGAGACCGGTAACAATAACAGTGGCAACAATGGCCACTACTGGACCCAGGTCTCGCGCCTCGGCAACCCGCTCGTCAACGAAGTGGTCGTCCCGCTCGGTGGCAAAGACGTCTTCAACGCCACGACGCCTGCCGATGACAAGCAGTTCCTCAGTGGTGTTACTTCCCCGCTCCTGGCGAAGTATCTGAACGCGTTTTTCAAGGTCAACGCGCCGGAGACCAATCGCACCGACCTGGTGGCGGTCTTCCTGACCGGTATCAAGGGCCTGAACATGCCGAACAACCCGAACCTGGTTCCCGGCGATGAGCTGCGCCTCAACATGGACATCGCGCCGACCCACAAGAACCCGAACGATGTGAATCGCGAGGGGGCCCTGGGCGGCGAGAAGGACGGCTTTCCGAACGGCCGGCGCCTCGGTGACGATGTCACCGATATCTCGATCCAGGCGGTCGACGGCGCCACCTGCGCCTTCGGCAGCCCGGCCTGCACCCCGGGTGCGATGGCCAACACCCTGGGCGACGGCGTCGCCCAGGATGCCGACCCGCTTCAGACCGAGTTTCCTTACGTCGCCGACCCGCACTCGCCGTAACGACGCAACCAGGACGGGGCTCTTCGGGAGCCCCGTCAATTCATCCCAGCGGAGGATTCCATGCGCCTGCCTCGAATCGCCATCGTCCTCTCGATCAGCGCCGTCCTGAGCGCGTGCATGACGCAGGCTCAAGCGACGTCTCCGAGCCCGGCCGCTCCCAGCCGCGCCGGTCAGGCGCTGAACCCGAGCAGTGACCAGGTGATCGCCCGGGACCAGGACCGGATCCGAGTCAACGCCAGCGACTGGCTGGCCATTGACGAACTGGCCGCAGCCTACCTGCAGAAAGCTCGTGAGGTCGGCGATCCGTCCTACTACCCGAAGGTGGAAGGGCTCCTGAGCTCGGCGCTTCAACACGATACGTCCGACATCGAGGCGGCAACTCTGATGGGGACGCTGGCGCTCGCGCGGCACCAATTTCGCGAAGCCCTGACGTGGGGTCAGACCGCCCACGCCCTGGCTCCCTACGGGTCCCGGCCCCTCGGCATCACCAGCGATTCGCAGACCCAGCTGGGACAGTACCCGGAGGCCGTCGCGTCGCTGCAGCAGATGATCAACCTGCGGCCCGACCTGAGTTCCTATTCGCGCGTGTCCTACCTGCGGGAGCTGTATGGCGATGTCCCGGGCGCCGTCGACGCCATGCACATGGCGATCAGAGCGGGGGGCCCGGCGCCGGAGAACCTGGCCTACGCGGAGGTTCTGCTGGGCAACCTGTACTTCAACGCGGGCAAGCTGTCGGAGGCCGAGGCCCAATACCAGCGGGCGCTCCGCGACTTTCCCGGGTACGTGCAAGGCATCGCCGGGGTGGCCTCGGTGCGGGCAGCGCAAAAGAAATTCGAAGAAGCCGCGAGACTGTACCAGCGCGCGATCGATATCTACCCGATTCCGCAGTACGTGATCGCGCTGGGCGACGTCTTCACCGCATCGAACGATGGCAAGCGTGCCAGCCAGACCTATGACCTGGCGGCGGCGGAGCAGGCGCTCTTCCAGGCCAACGGTGTGGACCTCGACCAGGAGCTCGCGCTCTTCAGCGCCGACCACCAACGCGACCTGCCGGCGGCGCTCGCGGCTGCCCGCCGTGCGGCCAAGGACCGCCCCAACGTCGTCAGCGCCGACTCGCTGGCCTGGACGCTGTACCAGACCGGCGACTATTCAGGTGCGCTCGCGGCGTCGCGCGAGGCGCACAAGCTCGGCACGCTCGACGCTCTCTTCTTCTTCCACACCGGCATGATCGAGGTGAGGCTCGGTATGAAGGCCCAGGCACGGGCCGACCTCGGCACCGCGCTGCGGATCAACCCCTACTTCTCGCTGCTCCACGGGGAGGAGGCGCGTCGCACGCTTGCTTCGCTGGGCGGAGCGGCATGAGATTGTCGGCCCGCTGGCTGACCGCCCTGGGGGGCGCGGCGGTGATGTCGGTGGTGGCAGCCGTCCCCGCCTTCGCCCATCCTCTGGGAAACTTCACGGTCAACCACTACAGCCGCATTCATCTGGCCGGCAACCAGGTCGCCGTCTTATACGTGCTCGACCTGGCCGAGATTCCGGCCTTCCAGGAGAGACAGCGCATCGACGACGACGCCGGCTACCTCGATCGGCAGATCGCCGACCTTGCGCGTGGGCTCTCGCTCCAGGCCGATGGCAAGCCGGTGGCGCTGGCAGTTGCCGATCACTCGGTCCAGTTCCTCCCCGGCCAGGGCGGCTTACAGGTGATGCGTCTCGAGATAAACCTAACGAGCGCCTCATTCTCCGGCGGGGGCCACCAGGCCAGCTACCGTGACGGGAACTACGCCGGCCGGCTCGGCTGGAAAGAGATCGTCGTGCAGGCCTCCGGCGAGCAGCTCCAGGGTGCTAGCGTGCCGAGCGAGAGCGCCAGCCAGGAGCTGCGCCAGTACCCGCAGGACAGGTTGACCAGCCCGCTGAACGTCACCCAGGCGAGCTTCCGCTTCATCGCCGGACCGACGGACGCGACCAGACCGGTCACGGCCCTGGGCACCGCAGCAAAGAGCGCTCGGTTCGTCCAGGATCGCTTTGCAGCGTTGATTGCCCCCAAGGACATGTCGCTGCCATTGCTCGGCTTCTCCCTGATGCTCGCCATCGTGCTGGGAGGACTGCATGCCCTCACGCCGGGCCACGGCAAGGCGGTGATGGCAGGCTACCTGGTCGGCACGCAGGGCGGCAAGCGCCACGCACTGATCCTCGGTCTGACGATTACCATCACGCACACTGTCGGCGTCTTTGCGCTTGGCCTGGTGACGCTCTATGCGGCGAGCTTCGTCACGCCGGAGCGACTCTACCCCTGGCTCACACTGTTCTCTGGGGTGATGATCCTGGTGATTGGCGCCACCCTGATCCTCACGCGCACGCGCGCGGCCGTCCACGGCCACGGCCACGGCCATGGTCACCAGCATGGGCCCGCAAAGGCTGGGCTGAGCCGACGCAACATCGTCATCTTGGGGATCACCGGCGGGCTGATCCCGTGTCCCACGGCCCTGGTCGTCCTGCTGTCCGCGCTTTCGCTGCACCGGGTCGCCTTTGGAATGCTTCTGATCCTTGCCTACAGCGTCGGGCTGGCAATCGTCCTGTCGGGAATCGGCATCGCAATGGCAAGCGGCACGGCGATGGTCAGCCGTCTGCGGCCGGCCTTCTCCTTGCATGGCATTGGCCGTGTTGCCGCCCTCATCCCCGTCGCCAGCGCCGCGGTGGTCGCGGTTGCAGGTCTCGCTCTCACCATCCAAGCGCTGCCCGGCATCCGGTGAGCGCTGCCGAGGACCAATCCCTCCTCGGAGTGATCCAAACCACCACCGAGACCGTAGTCAAGAGTGAGTCCGGCGATGCGACTTATCAAATATCTTTCTGGAGGTACTCATCGACATGAATAACCGTTCAATGGTGCAGACCGTCGCGCTCGCGTTCGGGGCAATCTACCTGGCTGTAGCCATCCTTGGCCTTCTGCCGTTCCTCGGCGGAAGCTACACACAGTCGATCAATAGCTTGCTTGGCATTTTCCAGATCAACCTGGCCCACAACCTCGTACACGCGGTGATCGGGATCGCCGGTC
>JALYYE010000158.1 GCA_030946735.1 Candidatus Dormiibacterota bacterium | reverse complement strand
TCGGTTCGACGAAGGGCGGGCAGGTGGTGCAGATCGATGGCTCGTTCTTCGTCCCGGACGCCGACCAGGTGCTGTTCGGAGCCACGCCGGGGACCATCCTGGCGGAGTCGTCGACCACGATCATCGTGAGCGCGCCGCCCGGGGTCGCGGGCACTGTCCCCGTCACGGTCCAAACACCCGACGGCACGGCGGCCGCTGGGACCTTTACCTACATCACGCCGGGGCAATTGAGCCCAGCGCCAACGTCACCGGGCGGATATCACCCCCGGCGGTAACGGCGTGAGCTGGCTGGCGTCGGCTCTTCTGTCGCTCTCGCTCACGGCGCAATCGGTTCTCCCTGCGGGGACCACCCCCACCCTGCCCTCCCCCAGAGGGGCGCCACACGTCGTTGACGTCCGAGCCATCGCGAAACGCCCCAACCATGCCCCCAGCCTCCCCTCCAACGCAGGCGCAGGGGGAAGGTACCTGAGGTACGCCGCAACAGCGGGACCGAAGGCCGTCGAGATGGTGTCCGCCTTCGGGGCCCTGAGCCTGGCGCAGAACGAGCGGCTGTACGGCTCGGACCAGGTAGTGGAGCCGGCCGATGCCCAGATCGCCGCCTCATCCTCGTGGCTGGTGGAGGTGGCGGGCAACACGATGGGGCTGTTCGGCTCTGACGGCTCGCTGCATTGGACGGTCGACATCCAGGCGCTTTTCGAGCTGCCGCCCGGCTACTTTTTCTACGCACCCTCTCTGCAGTACGACGACGGGAGCGGACGCTGGTTCCTCGGCGGCATCGCCAGCAATACGAGCGTGCACGACTCGTGGCTGCTGCTGGCCATCTCGCACTCTGGAAGCCCGATGGGGACGTGGTCATGGTTCATCACTGATGTCCGCTACAACAATCCCAGCCAGTGCGGCACCCCTTGTCCGAACACCGTCTACTTCACGCGCGAGAGCATCGCGGTCGTGGGCGACAAGGCGCTGCAGACGGAGCAGGCTGAGATTTGCACCAACGCCTGCAGCCCGCTCGGCAGCGGCGGGTTCATCGTCATCCGCAAGGATCAATTGCTGGCAGGGGTGCAACCCTCGATCACCAGCTTCGACATCGGAACCGGCCAGCGGGACTTCCTCGCCGTGCAACCGCAATCCGTGGGCGGGACGTACGGCAACGTCGCGTTCCTGGTGTGGCTGAAGGGCGGTGCGACGAGCCCGCCCGATCGGCTGGGCCTGCTGCAGATCACCGGCCTCCCCTATCCTGACCGGGCTTACTGGTCCCGGGGAAACACGGTCGCCTGGGAGAAGGATTACCGCGCCGTGATGCCGACCAGCAATGTGCTGCCGGCGCAGCCCGGCGGCTCGCTGTACGCGTCCCCCACGCCGATCACCTCAGCGATTTACCGCGACGGCCAGGTGGTGCTGGCCATGAATGATGGTTGCGGTCAGGTGGATTGCGTCCGGATCGACAAGATCGCGGACTTTACGAATGCCACGCCAATCGCCGATGTCAACGGCCCGATCGCGAACAGCACCGTCCCGTTGCAGCCAAAAACGGATTTCGAAACCGCGATCGGGCTCAACGGCGTGAATCTGTTCGACGCATCACTGGCCATCGACCCATACGGAAACCTCGTTATCGGAACGGCCTTCTCTTCGCCCGGTCTCAACCCCGGGATGGCGGTCGCCGGGATCAGCGCCCCCATCAACTCGACCTCGACCGTGATGCCCACCTCGAGGATCGTGCAGGGGCCCAGCAGCTACAACTGTTTCAGCGGCAGCAGCAACCCGTGGGGCGCGTACATGCGATCGGCGCCCGACCCCAACAACTACCGCCGCGTCTGGATGCCGGCTGAAGTCGCCGTCAATTCGTGCTGGGCGACGGCGATCGTCTCCGCCACCACGGGGGTTGGCCCGCAGGCGACAAAGATGAGCCCCGCGGTCGGTTCGACGAAGGGCGGACAGGTGGTGCAGATCGACGGATCGTTCTTCGTCCCCGATGCCGACCAGGTGCTCTTCGGATCCACGCCGGGGACGATCATGGCGGAGTCATCGACCGGGATCCTTGTCCGCTCGCCACCCGGCGTCGCGGGCAGCGTGACCGTCACGGTGCGGACCCCGGACGGGACAGCCATTGCGGGGACGTTTACCTACGTAAAGCCGGGCGACCGCAGCGCGCCACCAGCCGCGCCCAAAGGTCGACCCCGCCGCTGAGCGGCGCCGTCACGCTGCACTGACGTAACAGCACGGGCCTAGACTTCGATCGATGGATGTCCATGTCGCCCTGCCGAACGGTCACCGAGGCGTCACGCTAAGCCAGCTAACGCAAATCACGGAAATTGCCGAGGAGCTTGGATTCAAGGGCGTCTGGCCGCTCGACCATGTGCTTGTCGGTCCCGACCTCAAAGATGTCTATTCCTGGGTTATCGAGCCGATGACGCTGCTTGGCTATCTCGCGGCCCGCACCAGCCGGATCCGTCTTGGCACGTCGGTGATCGTGCTCGGGATGCGCAATCCATTCGTTGTGGCGAAGCAAGCGGCAACGCTCGACCTGCTGTCGAATGGGCGGTTCACGCTGGGGCTCGGAGCCGGCTACTCGGAGCCGGAATTTCGCAACGTGGGGGCGAGCGACGTGTGGCACACGCGGGGCAAGCGACTGGATGAGGCGATCCGCCTGTTTCGGCACCTCTGGTCAGGCGCACCCGGGCCCTTCGATGGGCCGTTCTATAAGTACGAGGAGGGTTACTTCGGTCCGCCGCCGCCGCAAGGCGAAAGGCTCCCCATTCTCATCGGCGGCAATTCTGATGCCGCCCTCAAGCGCGCCGCGACCCTTGGGGATGTCTGGCAGTCGACTCGCCTGAAGCCAGACGAGTTCGCTCTCAAGGCCGAGCAGGTGCGGCATTACGCGAAGGGCCGCCGAGTGGAATTGGGCGCCCGAACGAGCCTCGCTGGTGAGCCGGATGCCGTGCTTTCGAAGGTCAATGCGTTTCTGCAAGCCGGCGCGGAGCACGTGTGCGGCTACTTCGGAGCGACGGTTGAAGATTTCGTACCGGGGATGCGCACCTTCGCCCGAGAAGTGATGCCCGCCCTTCGCTAGAGTCCCCAGAGGTGACAGGGCCCCGATCCAGACAGTCGCGTGCGTTGTCCAATCGATGAACGTGCCGGTCCAATCGGCAACTGCCGAAGAAGCTTGAAAGGATATGCGCGATTGCTTCGCCTGGAGTCACCTACGGCATACTATCCCGACGAAACAATTATCCTGCAGGCGGATGAGTCCCAATATGGCTACTCATTCACCAATACGCGCGGTCCACAGTAGAAGTGGACATCACACTTGAGTCTGTCTCGGGCCAAAAGCTCACTCGCGAACAAATTGGTCCAACAGTTGCCGAGCTAGAATCAGCGGTTGGAAGGCTGGATGGCAAACAAACGACCCTCCTTCTAATGGACGGTGGGAACAATAAGCTGTTCATTGGTGGCGGCCCCACAGGATATAGCGTTAGCCTGCAGGTTGGAGATGATGACTTCTACAACCTCACGAGTGACCCTTCCGTTAGCGGCTGGAAGACTGTGACCCTTGGCGGCCAGTTCGTGGATTGGCCTCGGCGACTGTTGGTCTCACGTAACCAAGCAACCGTCGCGGCCAGAGGTTTTCTGGCAGCGGGTGATGCGGTTCTTGAAGATGGCAAGTGGGAGCCGTCGGGACCGGAGCTGGAGCCTGCGAGATAGCCGCGACAGACACTTCACAGCGATCAGAAGAGGGTCTCGGCGCTATCTGTCCCTTTCCTTGCTCTCCACGGCTGGCTGCGCGGCGGCCAGTCGCGCCACTGGCACGCGATATGGAGAGCAACTGACGTAATTGAGGCCGAGCGTGTGACAGAACTTGATCGACGCAGGGTCTCCTCCATGCTCGCCGCAGATGCCGATTTCCATGTCGTGGCGAGTCTTGCGGCCTTCCTGGATGGCAATCTTCATCAGACGGCCGACGCCCACGGTGTCCAGTGACTCGAAGGGATTGACCGGCAGGATCTTCTCCTCGACGTACTTCGGCAGGAACTTGCCCTCGGCATCGTCGCGCGAGAAGCCGAAGGTCGTCTGCGTCAGATCGTTGGTGCCGAAGGAGAAGAATTCCGCAACCTTGGCGATCTCCCCCGCCGTCAGCGCGGCGCGCGGAAATCCGAGTGCTGCAAATGCTAACGCGCGCTGCTACAACGCACGCACGTTCGGTTGACTTTAGCAGGCAGAACAGCTAAACAGGTTGCACCTTCGTCAGCTGGCTGAATGAGGTAGGGGTCTGTGGGGGCTTTCGTGGGGAGATCGTCTTTTCGACTGCGTCATCGGCTGTCCGCCTCCGTCATCTTGACGCTGATCCTGACGACATTTCCAAACGGCCAGCCGGGCGGCGTTGTACCCGGACCTCGTAGCGTTGATGCCGCTTCGTCATCGCGCAACGCAGCAAGTTCCGCAAAACCCAACCTCTTTAATCCGGCAAAGCTCAAGGCCTCCGGCCCTCCAGTCAGATCACTGACAGCGCCAGCGTCCGGCAAAGCTACAAGTCCACTGCCGAAGCCGCTTCTTCATCCGGTCCAACTGTCAATGCAACCGGGCCTTCTCAAGCTCGACCCGATCACAACAAGTCGCTTCCAGGGTAGCGATGGACGGTTGGAGATTGAGGTCCCCGCAGGAGCGGTGACGTCAACTGACCTCGCGGCGGCAGGCGGTCAGCTTTCGTTGTCGATAAAGCAGATCGCGCCGGCCTCGGGTGGCACGGGGGGAGGCAGCGGTCGCTACAGCTTTGGGATATATCTCATTCAGACCATCAACGGCCAGAAAAAGGAATGGAGCCAAGCGCTCAGGAAGCCGTTGACCTTCAAGCTCCGCGTCAGTCCAGAGGAGTATGCCGTCGACGTGCAACATGCCGTGCTGGTTTTCAACGGAGAGCTCCCGGCTGACACAAACTTCTACCCCGACAGCTCAGGTCCAATGGTTTCTGCGGCACAGGCGCACATTACTCCGGCATCGGCTGTAAAAGCTGCTTTTGATGCAAGTACTGGGTTTCTATCGGCAACCGTCTTCATGCCAAGTGACCCCGTGATGGCGTTCAACACCGATTCGCCGGTCGCCACCTTCGGCAAGCCGGACATCTTCAGCGCCGATCTGAGCGCCGGCGCCTTGACTGGCGGTTATCCCATTGAGGTCCCTGCTGGCCCAGCGGGCTTCAAACCGCCGCTGGCGCTCAACTATTCGAGCGCGGCCGTGAACGAACAGCACAATCCGCAGGGCGCCGCGGGGTGGGTGGGCGAGGGCTGGAACCTCTCCCTCGGGTCGATCAGCTGGGCCGAGCACAACGTTGCCGAATCAGTGGGCACGAACTGGCAAAACAGCTGGATGCTCAATGATGCCTTCGGGACCTCGGCCGAATTGATCCCGCCCACGACGGGCGTAACGACCTTCTGTGGCATCGGCACCAACAGCGCGCCCACTCCCCCGCCGGTTGTGTGGCACACATCGCCTGAGAACCATGCGAAGGTGATCGAGATCGCCGGGAGCAGCAGTCTTACCTGCGGCGCAGCGTTGCGGACGCTGCCCTGCTTCCGTGCATTCCTTCCGAATGGCGTCATGGAAGAGTTCGGCTGCACCCCGTGGTCCCTGCAGTGGTATCCGTTGGCGAACGGGGCCTATGCCATCAACCAGTGGAATCTGGACCTCATCCAGGATCCAAAGGGAAACCAGATCCGGATCAACTACGGCGACGACCTCGTCGCTTCGAACAGGGGATATCCCCGCGATATCGCGATCAGCTCGATTGAGTGGGGGACGCCCGGATGCACGGCAAGCAGCTGTGCGCTGAAGCGGGTGAGTTTTGAGGCGACAAATTCCGTGGCGCACGCCGCCGGTGCAACGTGCGCGAGCGGCGGTACGCCGCGCTGCGATGACCCGCAAGACCTTAGCGGCTCGGGCGGGATGGCCGCGCCGCTGATACAGAACACCTACGTGCTGAATGACATTAAGGTGCAGGTGCGTGCCATTTCAACTGACCAGTGGAGCACACTTCGCCAGTACCAACTGAGCTACGAGCAGACGGGACCCGGTCAAATTCGCGACCCGGCGACGGGCTTACTCGAGTCGGTTGCGGGCCACCTCACGCTGACGAAAATCGTCGAGATTGGCACGGACGGCGGACAGCTGCCCACGCGCTCGTTCGGGTACCAGCTAATTACCAACTACTACGAAGACGATTTCTACCCGGCGGCAGGACCCTCGTACTGCCCAGGATGGGTTCCGAACGGTCGTCTCTGTAGCCAGAGCTACGGGGGCAACAGTTACTACCTGGCTTCGGCAACGAACGGTCTCGGCCTTTCTCAGAGCTTCGGCTGGAGCCTCGCGCGCAACAACACGTTCGTAGGACGAACCGATCCATTCTATTGCGATACCACGACCGCGAATAACTGCACGCTGGCTGATGACCAGAATTGGAGCCGGGTCGTCCTGACGTCGGAAAGCGATTCAACGGCGGGTCGAGCGAGCGCCAGCACGACGACATACTCTTACGCGCTAGCAAACTTCGTTGCCCAAACGTGCCCCCAGTGCACGGTTGGCTACACCTGGGGCAATCAGAAAGACGGAGATTACTCCGACTACTACAACGGGAAGTTCATGGGCTTCGCCCAGGTGACCGTTACTCATCCCGACTTGTCGGTCGAGACCCACTACTATCACTCGTCGCTGGGTTGGGGCGTCTATAACTGTCAGCCCCAGGATCCGAATGCGGTCCCGTGCGGGGCCGGAACAGCGTACTGCTACAACCCCTGCAACCCCGATGCCTGGTGGATGGGGGCAACCGTAAATAACCGGCTGACGATCAACGCCCTCCACGGCCGCGAGCAGGAGGCCGACTATTACGACAAGCGCTCAAGTTTGACGGATCCTCTTGTGTTGCTACGGAAAGTGACGACGTCCTACCTCTTCAATGGCGCCACGACGGGATGTCTACCGGCCGGGGTGTCCGCCAGTCCGCCGACCAGGTGGGGAAACTGGGACTTGCAGCTCGTAAGCGAGCTCGACCCAAGCAACCCGGTCGCTCTTTGTGATCCGCAAACTCAGACCGTCACGACCTCAACCTACGACGGCACAAACCCCACGGCCGTCCCGCAGACAACGAGCACCTACGCATACGACCAGTACGGCCGCGTCACGAGCGACAAGCTCACGAGCAGCAATGGAACGGGCGGCACCGCCACGACGATCTTCCACAAGCCAACGTACCAGACCAATGATTCGGTGACGAGCACATGTACCGATCCATTGAGCTGTCATTACCTCGTTAACCTCGAGATCTTCAACGACACCGAGGATAGCGCCGGGGCGAAGAAGGCCTGCACCTACACGACCTACGACACATCGTTTCGCGCCGAGGTGACGCGGGTCGACCGGTATACCGACTGCACTCAGCTCGATTCGGCTGACGGGATCAGCGACGGTTTACGCCTACGACTCGAATGGAAACCGCACCGGCACCCTCGATCCTGACGGGGTTGCGGTCGGAGTTGGGGTTAGCAGCGCCCACGCGGCGTGCACGGCCAACGGAGGCTCCGGCCCATTCAGTCGTTGCACCGACTTCGATACCACCTTCCATGCCCTCCCCGTCCACAGCACGGTCTCGACAGCGCCCTCGCAGACCTTAACGACGTCGACCGCGTACCAAGGCTCGGTTGGATTAGGTCAGTGGCCGACCTCGACCACCGATCCGAACCAGCAAACGACGTCGTACAGCTACGACGGCCTCGGCAGGCTCACGAGCCAGACCCTCCCACCAATCGGCAGCGAGCCCGCACCAGTGACCACTTCTACGACCGCCTATTCGGCCTGGTGCGGCGGGGCCGCCGCTCAGATTCCCTGCGTTGAGGTTGATCAGAATCAACGACCCGGTAGCGAGTCAGGGGGAACCTACGTTCCCCTCTCCGCAGCGCGGATCTGCGATACGCGCACCGGAAGCGGCACACCCTGCGCTGGGAGAACGCTGGCCGCGAATACAACGATCAATGTGCAAGTCGCAGGCCAAGGTGGAATTCCGAGCGGCGGCGCGGCGGCGGTCGTGTTGAACGTCGCTGTCACCAATACTACGGCGAATGGTGTCCTCATTGCCTACCCGACCGGCTCAGGCCAACCGTCGACGTCCAACATCAACTTTGTCGCTGGCCAGACGATCTCCAACCTGGTTCAGCTTCCGCTCGGAACCAGCGGCCAGGTTGCGCTCACTTCCGTCGGCAGCTCTGCAGATTTGATCCTCGATGTCGAAGGGTACGTGGCTCAAATTGCTTCCGGCACTGCCGGCCTGATGAACCCGCTGAACCCCTCCAGCCGGATCTGCGACACGCGGGGCGGCTTGGGCACTCCGTGTTCGGGTCAGACTGTTGCTGCCAACGGAAGTCTGAACATTCAAGTCACAGGCCAGGGGGGAATCCCGAGCAGCGGCGTGCAGGCCGTTGTCATGAACGCTGCCGTCACCAACGCGGCCACCTCCGGATCGTTGACGGTATACCCCGCTGGGCAGGCAATTCCGAGCACTACCAACCTGAACTGGTGGGCCGGTCAGACGCTCTCCAATCGTGTCGTGGTCCCCGTCGGGACGGGTGGGCAGGTAACTCTTGTAAATCGCTCCGGAGGATCCGCCGACTTCATCGTTGATGTCTTCGCCTGGACCACCGACGGTTCCAATCCATCGGCCTCGGGAAGTGAGTACGGCGCAGTGCTCGCTAGCCGCGTATGCGATACAAGAGCTGGCAGCGGCACGCAGTGTGCCGGGCAGACAGTCCAAGCGAGCGGCACCCTCACGATCCAGGTGGCTGGTCTGGCCGGCGTACCGTCCATGTCTAGCTCGACCCCGCCGACGGCTATCGATGTCAACGTGGCCGCGACTGGAGGTGCGGCAGGAGG
>JALYYE010000125.1 GCA_030946735.1 Candidatus Dormiibacterota bacterium | reverse complement strand
ATTCGGTGCCCGCGGTCGTCACCGGCAAGCCTCTGGGCATCGGCGGCTCCGAGGGCCGTCCGGAAGCCACGGGTCGAGGCTGCATGCTGACCACTCTGGCGGCGTTGAGGCACCTTGGGATCCGCCCGGAAGATGCGACCGTCGCGGTCCAGGGCGTCGGCAACGTTGGTTACACCACCGCCAAGCTGCTGGCCCAAGCCGGCTGCAAGGTGATCGCGGTGAGCGATTCGAATGGCGCGTGCTACAACGAGGATGGCATCGAGCTGGATGAGGTGGTACGCGAGAAAGAGCTCACCGGCCGGCTCCGCCAGAAGATCTGCAAGTTCATCAGCAACGAAGAACTGCTCGAGTTGCCGGTCACGGTCCTGGTCCCGGCGGCGCTCGAGAACCAGATCCATGCCGGCAACGCACACCGCATTAAGGCGAAGGTGATTTGCGAAGGCGCCAACGGGCCGACCACGCCCGAGGCGGACGAGATCCTCCACAAGAAAGGTGTCTTCGTGATTCCCGACATCCTGGCCAATGCCGGGGGCGTCACCGTGTCCTACTTCGAGTGGGTGCAGGACCTGCAGGAGTTCTTCTGGGATGAGCACGACATCAACGAGCGGCTGGAGCGAATCATGTTGCGGGCGTTCGACAACGTGCTGAAGGTGAGTCTGGAAAAGAAGGTCATGATGCGGACGGCTGCTTACGTGCTGGCCGTCGACAAGGTCGCGCAGGCCACGACGATCCGTGGCATCTATCCCTGATCGCTCGCTACCTCGGCGACCTTGCCGCCGGTGATTCGCACGAGCTCGAGCGGGGCGATGGGAAAAACGTGGCGAGGGGTGCCCGCTGCCGCCCAGACGACGTCGTACTGAAGTAAATCGCGGTCGATGAAGGTCGGGATCGGGACCGGGAACCCGGTCGGCGGCACGCCGCCGATCGAGTAGCCGGTCGCCTGGCGGACTGCGTCGGCGTCGGCCTTGCCGATGGGGAGCCCGGTAAGCGCGCCGAGCCGCGCCGGATCGAGCCGGTTCGCGCCCGACACGAGCGCCAGGACGGGCGCAGCGCCGGCAAGGAAGACCAGCGATTTCACGATCTGCCCCACGCTGGTGCCGACCGCAGCCGCCGCGTCCTGCGCCGTTCGCGTGGAGGACGGGAATTCTTGGATCGGGGCAATGACGCCGGCGGCTGAGAGGGCAGCCCGCACACGGTCGGGCGCGGAAGATTTTTGATCCATTGCGGAAGCCATCCGTTATAATCCCCCAAAACCACCCCGTATCGAGGTACACGCATACCCTTTGAGCTCGACACGGTCTCGTAGGCGACGGCGATGAGTGTGCGTGCGCCCGTAAAACCCTCGGCCTTTGAGGCTGGCGAAACTGTCGAACTGGGCCGCTTCAAGCGGGCCCGCCGCGCCTACGGCTTCGATGAGGTCGCCCTCGTGCCCGGCCGGGTCACGATCAATCCCGAGGAAGTCGACAGCAGCTTTCAACTGGGCGCGCTCCGGCTCGCCGTCCCCATCCTGGCGGCGGCCATGGACGGCGTCGTGGACGTGCGCTTCGCAGTCGAGATGGGCCGTCTCGGCGGCCTGGCGGTCCTCAACCTCGATGGACTCCAGACCCGCTACGCGGATCCCACGAGCGTGCTGCAGGAGATCGCCGAGGCGCCCCGCGAGCGCATCAACGCCCTGCTGCAGAACGTCTACCAGGCTCCGGTTCGTGAACAGCTCATCGGCGAGCGGATCACGGCCGTCAAGCGCGCGCAGGTTCCGGTGGGCGTTTCCAGTGTGCCGGCGCACGCCAGCCGCCGGGCTGGCATCGTCCAGGAAGCGGGCGCCGATTGTTTCGTCGTGCAGGGAACCGTGCTGACGGCGAGGCACATTTCCCGCTCCTACGAGCAGCTCTCGTTCGAGAAGCTCTGCGCCCTGCTGTCGATCCCGGTCGTCGCCGGCAACTGTGTCGACTACGAGACCGCGCTGGAGCTGATGCAAACCGGTATCGCCGGCATCCTGGTCGGTGTCGGCCCGGGCGCCGCCTGCACCACCCGTGGCGTGCTTGGTGTCGGCGTGCCGCAGGTAACCGCGACCAGTGACGTCGCCGCCGCGCGCGAAGCCTGGCTGCACGAGAGCGGCCGCCGCGTCCAGGTCATCACCGACGGCGGCATGCGGGTGGGCGGTGACATCGCCAAGGCGTTCGCCTCCGGCGCTGACGCGGTGATGGTCGGCTCCATCTTCGCCGGCACCACCGACGCGGCCGGTGGAGGGTACCACTGGGGGATGGCGACGCCCGACCCCAACCTCCCCCGCGGAACGCGCATCAAGGTTGGCCGTCGTGGAACCCTTCGCGAGGTCTTGCTGGGGCCGGCGCGCGTCGACGACGGAACCCAGAACCTGGTCGGCGCCCTGCGTTCGGCGATGGGCGTCTGCGGTGCCCGCGATCTGCGCGAGTTCCAGCAGACCGAGCTGGTGATCGCCCCGGCGATCCAGAACGAGGGCAAGCTCTTTCAGCAAGCCCAGCAAGTGGGTATGGGGACAT
>JALYYE010000121.1 GCA_030946735.1 Candidatus Dormiibacterota bacterium | reverse complement strand
TCAATCGTCATTCCATCCTGAAGGACGGCCAGGAGGTGCGGCTATCGCCGACCGAGTACCTGCTGGTGGCCGAGCTGGCGCGCCACGCTCACCAGGTCATGGACTATCGCACGCTGCTGCACCAGGTGTGGGGGCCCGCCTACGGGGACGAGCGACACTATCTGCGCGTCTTCATCCAGCGATTGCGGATCAAGCTCGAGCACGACCCCGCGCACCCCGAGGTGATCCAGACGGCGCCAGGTCGGGGGTACCGCTTCGGACCTGCAACCGAACGATAAGGACCGGCAGGTCGGAACGGCGCAATAGACGCGGCGCCACCCGGCTGAAGAGCAACCCGCCCAGCCACGAGCGCCTCGAGGTGCCTATGACGATCTCATCGGCGCGATGCCGGTGGGCGGCGAAGACGATCTCGTCAGCCACGTGTCCCGGGCGCGCCGGGCGGATGAGACCACGGGCGCTGACACCAACGCGCTGCAGCTCGTAAATGGCCTCGCTGACCGTGGCCGCGATCTCGCCCGGTTGGTACACATCCCAGGCGAAGCCGCGGACGTAGTCACGCTCGCGCACGGACAGCACCAGCACCTCCGCATGCGACCTGCGCGCGATAGTCGCCGCGGCGCGAACCAGCTTGCGCGACTCGGGGGCTGGCTCCACCGCCAGCAGCATCCGGTGCGGGCCGGCATCAACTACGTCGCTACCCATGCCCTCACCCTATAACCAGGAGCGTCAACAGCCCATAAACGTCCGGCGATTCTGTGTACCCTTCATTTTCGGCCTCGCCATCACCTTTATCGCGGTCGCCATCGCCGCCTGGTTCCTGGGCGGATTCACGACCGAGGCTGGCGCGCTGACCCAGGTCGATCATGTGGCCGCCCGCAACCTCGACCGGGCCAAGCTACGAGCGCTCGTCGAAAAGTACGTGCAGGGCCGTAGCTTCAGGGTCTTCGGTGAGCCGCACGTCAACGTGCTGGCGCTCAACATGGCGCTCGACGCGAGGGAAGCTGGCTAAGAAACGCCCCTAACATGACGATATGGCGACGCGCGGGCGTCTCAAGGTCTACCTGGGCGCGACGCCTGGTGCGGGAAAAACGTTCGCCATGCTCCGCGAGGGTCGACAACGAAAGCAGCGGGGCGAGGACGTCGCCATCGCCTACGTCGAGACCTACGACCGTCCCCGCACCGAGGAGCTCCTCGCCGGCCTCGAGCTGATCCCGCGCAAGAAGATCGCCTATCGCGGCACCACCCTCGAGGAGATGGATCTCGAGGCGGTGCACGAGCGGCATTCCCGGATCGCGCTCGTCGATGAGCTCGCCCACACCAACGCGCCGGGCTCCGCCAACGAGAAGCGCTGGCAGGACGTCGAGCAGCTGCGTGATGCCGGCATCGACGTCATCTCGACGCTGAACGTGCAGCATGTCGAGAGCGTCAACGACGTGGTCGAAAAGATCACAGGCATCGTGCAGCGCGAGACTCTGCCCGACCGCGTACTCGACCTCGCCGACGAGATCCAGTTCATCGACATCTCGCCGGAGGCGCTGCGCAAGCGGATGCAGCACGGCAACATCTACAAGGCGGACAAGGTGGACACAGCGCTGGCCAACTTCTTCCGTCCGGGCAATCTCGCGGCTCTGAGAGAGATCGCCTTGCGCCTCGTCGCCCAGTCGATGGCCACCTCGCGGGAGGTCCTCGCCCAGGCGGAGGACGTGCTGGTGGCGGTTTCCGGCTCGGCCGCGTCCGAGCCGCTGATCCGGCGGGCGGTCAGGCTGGCTCGCCGGCTCGGCGGGCTCTGCATGGTTGTGACCGTTGGAGCGAGCGCCGACGCGAACATGGAACGCTACCAGCGGCTCTCGTCCCAACTGGGCTGCTCGTTCGTGTCACTCGGCGGAGATGTCGCCAGGGGGATCATCGAGGCTGCCCAGCTGGCCAACGTGCGGCATCTGTTCATCGGTCAGTCATCCCGATCCGGGTTCCTTTCTCGCTGGAGCGGAACGCTCGCCGACCAGCTCATCGATTCGCTACCCGACATCGACTTGCACGTCATCGCCCCGGAACACCTGGTGACGGCCGCCAACGCCGCGCCGCAACGCAGCCAACCGGAGGATTTGCTCCGGGCACAGCAGCGTGCCGGTCTGCGCAGCCCGGATGTCCGAGTCTACCTCGGTTACGCCGATGGTTCGGGTACGACGACCGCCATGCTGGACGAGGCACGCCGGCGCCGGTCACGTGGCACCGACGTCGTCGTTGCGGCCATCAATCCCCGTGTCCCGTCGAGCGAGCTGGCCAGCCTCGAAATCGTGGGGGGACCGCATGCGCCCGCCGCCCAGGACCGGCTCGACGTCGAGGCGCTGCTCAGCCGCAATCCTGAGGTCGCGGTTATCGATGAGCTCAACGGGTTCGATACGCAGGGGCGCCTGCGGGCCGAATCGCTCCCGAAGCTCATGGAAGCCGGCATCACCGTGCTGGGCACGCTTCATCTGCTCGACCTGGCGAGCGTTCGCGAGAGCTACGCGCCGCTCCTCAAGGAGCGAGCGCCCGGGTCGGCCCTGCCGGATGACGTCCTGACGAGGATCGACGAGCTGGAGATGGTCGACGTCACGCCGGACGTCTTGCTCGAGCGGCTCCGCCGGGGGGAGATCATGCGTCCCGCCGAGGCGGCGCGCGCGCTTCAGGCCGAGTTCCGCCCGCATATC
>JALYYE010000113.1 GCA_030946735.1 Candidatus Dormiibacterota bacterium | reverse complement strand
ATGAAGGCCAGCGACGCGGATGAGCGCGGGATGGAGGGGCACCTGCGGCGCTTGCAGTCGCGGCTCGAGTTCTGGGAGCGGCGCTTGTGGGATCTGGCGGGCCTCGACCTCGACGTTCGCCGGCGCGTGCTCACCTATGCCGGTCAGCGGCTGACGCTTACCCGTCGCGAGGCGGAACTCCTCGCCTTCCTCGCCCGGCGGCCCGGCCAGTTCTTTCCGGCGGCACAACTGGTCAGCCTTGCCTGGGCGGCTCCCGAGCTATCCGCCGAACAACTTCGGACCTACGTCGTCCGTCTTCGACGGCACCTGGCCACGACGGGTGTTCCGGCGCGTCTCGTCAGCGAACCGCGCCGCGGCTACGGGTTGGTGTTCACCGCGTGAGCCGGTCCGTGCTGAAACCGACAAAAGTGCTCCAACTTCGACCGCGGCGCCAGGCCCCCGACGAGCTATCCTCCCAGGTGGCCATCACCGTGCGCACGCACCTGTCGCTCATGCAGGGCTATGCCGACATCATGGAGGGCCTGTCCCCGGAGCTGACCCGGCAGATCCTCGGCGTGATGGCCGAAAAAACCCGTGAGCTCGGTTCTGCCCTTCAACGATTCGTGGAGCAAGCACCAACGGCAAGGCCGGCGATCGACGACTACCGTCGCGTCCGGGAGCGCACCCGCCAGCTGATGACGGAGCACCGGCAGCTGCTGGGGCGCCTTCAGGTCCGGGTATCGGAAGCGCACGACCACGTCAACGGCGCCGGAGGAACCCTCAGCTAGCGGCTGATGCCGTGAAGGTCGTCGAGTTGCGCGTGCTCGACGGGCCCAACCTCTATTTCACACGGCCCGCCATCAAGCTGACGCTGGGCGTCGGCCCCTGGCTCGGCCTCTCGGAGGAGCGGGCCGAGCGGCTCACCATGCGAGCCGGCTTCACGTCGGTTGCCGGCGCGGGTGCGCCGAATAGCGACCAGCGACGCCGCCACGCTGCCCGCTTCGCGGTGCACGTCGCGCGCCTCCTGGCCGACGCCACCTCGACGCATCTCGCGATAAGGGGCCGGCCTGGCCCCGGCGACGAGCAGATCGTGATCGCCTTCGTCTGGCGCCGGCAGCGAGCCGCGGAGGCGTTTGCGCGCGAGCTCGCCCCGCTGCTCGAGCTGTGTCTCGACGGCCGACGATCGCTGGAGCGGGCCATCGCCACAGCCGCCGATCGCCTCGACAAAACGGAGCCCGGCCCGGCGCCTACGGTTCTCCGTCCCACCATCCCGATCATCGCAGTGACGGGGACCAACGGCAAGACCACCACGGTGCGCTTGATCGCGCAGCTGGCGCGCAGCGCCGGGCACACGGTCGCCTACACGACGACCGACGGGGTCTATCGCGATGACGAGCTGGTGGAAGCGGGTGACTACTCCGGGTTCAGCGGGGCGGCCAAGGCGCTGGCCCAGCCCGGCATCGACCTCGCGGTCCTGGAGACGGCGCGCGGTGGGATCTTGCTGCGGGGAATGGGTACCGACCACAACGACGTGGCGGTCGTGACCAACGTCACCGAGGACCACCTCGACCAGTACGGGATCCGCACGCTCGACCAGCTGGCGGAAGTCAAGGCGACGATTACGAAGATTACGAGGCCGCAAGGCTGGGACGTGCTCAACGCCGACGATCCGCGGGTGCTGGCGATGCGACGGTTGGCGGCGGGACGGCCCTGGCTTTTCTCGATGGACGCGGACCACCCGGCGATCCGCACGACACTGGCCGAGGGTGGGCGCGCGATCTCGGTTCTCGACGGCGCCATCGCGGTGATGACATCTCGCCGCCACGCGCACCGCCTGGTGCCGGTCGAGGAGGTCCCCGTCACTTTGGCCGGGATCTCCAGCCACAACCTGCGCAACGCTATGGCCGCGGCAGCGGCCGCACTCGGCGCCGGCATTCCCGAGGAGGCCGTCGTCGAGGGACTTCGTTCCTTCGTGCTAGACCCGGAGCGCAATCCAGGCCGAGCCAATATTTTTGAGGTCGATAATCGCGTGATCGTCATCGATTACGCGCACAACGAAGACGGTATGCACGGGCTGATCGAGATCTGCAAAGGGCTGCGGGCACCGGATGGTCGCATCTTCCTGGCATTTGGCTCGGCCGGCGACCGAACGAACGC
>JALYYE010000090.1 GCA_030946735.1 Candidatus Dormiibacterota bacterium | reverse complement strand
TGAAGGGGATGGCGAGGATGTCTTGCTTGGCGAACAGCTCCTTGATGTCCCAGGGAAACTCGCCCGCCTCGTCGATCTGCGCCGCCCGAGGTTCTACCCGCTCCAGGCAGATGTCGTGAACCATCTCGCGGATCTGTCGCTGCTCCTCATTGAGGGCGAAGTCCATCAGGCGCGCTCCAGCTCGCGGGCGATGACGACGCGCTGAACCTGGTTGGTGCCCTCGTAGATCTGACAGGCCTTGGCATCGCGAACCCGCCGCGCCATCGGATATTCCTCGAGGTAGCCATAGCCGCCGAACACCTGGAGGGCGTCGAGCGTGATGTCCATCGTGGCATCGGTGGCGAACAGCTTGGCCATCGACGCCTCTTTGGTGAACGGTAGGCCGGCATCGCAGAGCGCCGCCGCCTTCCATGTCATCCACCGGGCCGCACGGATCTTGACGGCCATGTCCGCGATCTTGTTCTGGATCGTCTGGAGCTCAGTGATCGGCTTTCCGAACTGCTTGCGTTCCTTCGCGTATGCCACGGCGTCGTCCAGCGCGCCTTGCGCCAGTCCCACCGCCTGCGCGCTGATGCCGATCCGTCCGCTGTCGAGCGCCCGCATCGCGATGCGGAAACCCTGGCCTTCATCACCAAGGCGGTCCGCCTCGTCGACGGCACAGTTTTCGAGGTAGACCTCCGCGATCGCCGAGCCGTTCAGGCCCATCTTCTTGAATTTTGGCCCGACCTTGAGGCCGGGATTGTCGCCACCGACCAGGAAGGCGGTGATGCCGTCCGCGCCGGATCCCGGTTTCGTCGACGCCATCACGACGTACAGCTGCGCCTCGCCGGCGTTGGTGATGAAGATCTTGGTGCCGTTCAGGATGTAGCCGCCGTTGCGGCGGGTCGCCATGGTACTGAGATGTGCCGCATCAGAGCCAGCCTCGGGCTCGGTCAGCGCGAAGGCCGCGAGCTTCTTCCCCTGGGCCAGGTCCGGTAACCAGCGCCGCTTCTGCTCCTCGGAACCGAAGAGGACGACGGGCTCGGTGCCGACCGAGGTGTGGACGTCGAGAATCACCGCCGTGCTGGCGCAGAAGCGGGCGACCTCCTCGATAAAGATTGCGAAGGACAGATGGTCGAGGCCGGCACCGCCGTAGGCCTCGGGCACGAGGATCCCGAGCAAGCCGAGGTTGGCCGCCTTGTCGACCAGGTCACGCGGGAACTCGCTGTTATGGTCGATCGCTTCGGCACGCGGCTTGACCTCGCGCACCGCGAAATCCCGGACGAGCTTGCGGATCTCCTGCTGTTCCGCGCTGAGGGAGAGGTCCATTTAGTTCACGCGCACGATGGTCGCCTCGCCCTGCGCCATCCCCGAGCAGATGCCGGCGGCGCCGTAGCCGCCGCCCCGATGGCGGAGGGCATAGACCAGGTGCATCAGGATGCGGGCGCCGGAGGCACCGATCGGATGGCCGACCGCGAGCGCGCCGCCATCGACGTTGACCCGTTGCTCATCGATCCCGAGCAGATCCATCGCGGTACACGCGACCGCGGCGAATGCCTCGTTGATCTCGAAGAGGCTCATCTCGCCGACGTGTAACCCGAGCTTTTTCAGCGCCGCCTGGATCGAGGACGCCGGCACCGTCGCCAGATAAGGCGTGTCAGCCGCAGACTCCCCATACGCCAGCCACTGGGCGAGCACCGGTAAACTCCGCCGCTTCGCCTCGGTCGCACTCATCAGCAGGATGGCGGTGGCGCCGTCGTTGACGCCCGGGGCGTTCCCCGCCGTAATCGTCCCATCCTCCGTGAAGACCGGCTTTAGCCGAGCCAGGCCCTCGATGGTGGTATCCGGTCGTGGCTGCTCGTCTGCCGCCACGGTTGTCGCGCCTTTGGGGGTCGCCACGGCGATCGGGATGAGCTCCTCCTTGAAATAGCCGGCCTTGAGCGCCGTCGCGTAGCGCTGCTGGCTGGCGAAGGCGTACTCATCCTGCCGTTCGCGGGAGACCTCGAACTCTCTCGCGACATTGCTGCCCTCGACTGCCATGTGGCATCCGTTGGCGGGATCGATAAGGCCGTCTCGTACCATGCTGTCGACAAGGGCGCCATCGCCGAGGCGATAGCCGAAGCGCGCTTTCTCCAGCAGGTAGGGCGCCTGGCTCATGCTTTCCATCCCGCCGGCCACGACCGCCCTGGCATCACCGTTGCGGATCAGCAGCGCCGCCAGGTTGACGGCCTTCAGCGATGACGCGCAGACCTTGTTCACGCTGAGCGCCGGCACGCTCGTCGGCAGGCCGGCCTTGATCGCCGCCTGCCGCGCCGGAATCTGGCCCATGCCGGCGGTGATGACGGTGCCCATCATGACCTGGTCGACATCGGCGCCATCGACACGCGCACGGTTGAGGACTTCCCTGATGACGGAGGCGCCCAGGTCCGGTGCCGTCAGGGTTGAGAGGCCGCCGCCCAGCTTGCCGAACGGTGTGCGAGCCGCCGCGACCAGGACGACGTCCTCCACGATTGCATTCTAGAAGCGGGGTAACGGAGCGCGAAATGAGGCGCCATATACTTGAGCCGGTGGAGTTCAAACACCTCCTCTACGACCGGCGCGACGCGGTCGCCACGATCACCATCAATCGCCCGGATAACCGCAACGCGCTTGGCACCGATACCGTCAAGGAGCTTCGCCAGGCGTTCGATGAGGCGAAACGCGACGAGGCGGTTCGCGTGATCGTCCTGACCGGCGCGGGCAAGGTCTTCTGCGCTGGAGCCGACCTGCAGGGTTTCCGGCTCGAGATCTCAGAGCTGGAGCGCTACTTCCAGCGTCGCAACCTCGCGGATCTCTTCCTGGAGATGACCGAGCTGGGCAAGCCCACCATCGCCCGTGTCAACGGCCACGCGCTGGCGGGCGGTTTCGGCCTCGTCGCCGCCTGTGACCTCGCCATTGCATCAGATGCCGCCCAGTTCGGCATGCCGGAGGTCAACGTGGGCGTGTGGCCGATGATGATCATGGCGATCGTCTTCCGCAATGTGCCGCGCAAGGCCGGGATGGAATTGATGCTGACGGGCAAACGGATCGATGCCAGCGAAGCGGTCCGCATCGGCCTGATCAACCGGCACGTCCCAGCGGCCCAGCTCGATGCCGAGGTTGATGGGCTCGCCGCCGAGCTCGCCAGGAAGAGTCCCATCGGCATGCGGCTCGGCCTCGAGGCCTTCTACCGGATGCAGGATATGAGCTTCCCCTCGGCGATCGCCTACCTCCAGGACCAACTGGCCCTGCTTGGCCTGAGCGAGGATCTCAAGGAGGGCGTCACCGCCTTCTTCGAAAAGCGTGAGCCGCGGTTCACCGGCAAATGAGCGAGGTGCTGACCGTCGACTGGGTGGAGGTCGGGCCCCGCGACGGCTTGCAGAGCTGGCCGCGAACGCTGCCAACGCCGGCAAAAGTGGGCCTGGTCGCGAGCCTCCTCGATTGCGGGTTTCGCCGCGTAGAGGCCACCTCGATGGTGCACCCGAAATGGGTGCCCCAGCTCGCCGACGCCGAGGCCGTGCTGGAGGCGCTGCAGGACCGGATCGCTCAGCTACGCGTGCTGGTTCCGAATCGCCGCGGCCTGGACCGCGCGCGTGATGCCGGCGTTCGAAACATCACGGTGACGGTGGCGGCGACTGACGGCTACAACGAACACAACCTGAATCGCTCCGTCAGGGAAACGATCGAGGAGATCCAGTTGATCGCCGGCGAGGCCCATCGCGACAACATCGTCGTCGACGCCACCATCAGCGTCGCCTTCGGTTGTCCCTACGAAGGTGCGGTTGCGCCGGAGCGCGTCGGCGAGGTCGCGGCGGCGCTCGCGGCGGGTGGCATCGAAGAGATCTCGCTCGCCGACACGATCGGCGTCGCCAACCCCGCGCAGGTCGAGGCTCTCTTCCAGGCGATGAGGGGGAGGCTGCCGGCCGTCCACTGGGGCGCGCATTTCCACGACACACGAGGCACGGCGATCGCCAATCTTCTCTCGGCCCTGGAGACCGGCGTCAACCTATTCGAGGGCTCGGTGGGCGGCATTGGCGGCAGCCCCTTCGCACCGGGCGCCGCCGGCAATATCTGTAGCGAAGATGCGCTGGCGATGCTCGAAGCGATGGGCATCGCGACCGGGATCGACGTCGCCCGCCTGATCGCGGTCGCGCGCGGACTCGAGCGCACGCTTGACGCCCCACTCCCCGGGAGAATCCACACACTTGCCTCACCCGAAAGCGGGAGTGTCTCGGCATGAGTTCCCCCAATCCGATCGCGAAACAGGACGCCGAGGATGAGCTCAAGGCTCGCTCCGAGACGGCACGAGCCGGTGGGTCGGCTAAGTACGCGGAAAAGTTGCGGCAGGAGCACAAGCTGCCGGTGCGACGGCGGCTCGAGCTGCTGCTCGATCCAGACTTCGTGATCGAGGACGGCCTGCTCGCCCACAGCGAAGAAGCCGGTTACGGCGCCGATGGCGTAGTGACCGTCATCGGCCGGATCGAAGGACGGACGGTGTGCGTGATGGCCAACGATCCGACGGTCAAGGCTGGATCGTGGGGGCCGCGCACGGTGGAGAAGATCGTCCGCATCCAGGAGACGGCCGAGCGGCTACGGGTCCCGATCTTCTACCTGGTGGACTCGGCCGGAGCGCGGATCACCGACCAGGTGCAGATGTTCCCCGGGCGACGCCACGCGGGCCGCATCTTCTACCAGGAAGTGCGGCTGTCCGGCGTGGTGCCGCAGATCTGCCTGCTCTTCGGCCCCTCGGCGGCCGGCGGTGCCTACATCCCCGCCTTCTGCGACATCACGATCATGGTCGAGGGCAACGCCAGCATGTACCTGGGGTCTCCCCGCATGGCGGAGATGGTGATCGGCGAGAAGGTGACGCTCGAGGAGATGGGCGGCGCCCGAATGCATACGACGGTAAGCGGCTGCGG
>JALYYE010000080.1 GCA_030946735.1 Candidatus Dormiibacterota bacterium | reverse complement strand
AGATTCGGCGTCTGCGTATCAAACCAGAATTGGGTCTCTTTGACCAGGTTAACGTCCAGGGTGTAGGAACCCACCTCAAAGGGCCCAGACCTCTGGACGTGGACTGTGGCCGAGCCGTTTGGCGCCACGTCATAGGGCAGCGTGTAGCGACAATGGCTGCAGGCGTCTCGATTCTCGTTTGTGAAGTAGACGGCAACGCGGACTGGGGTTGTCCCTCCAGCCGGCCAGGTCGCCGTGCCAATATTGGTCACCGTCACGTCGAACGCAGGCGAGGTTTCCGTGTACCAGATTGTCGGCACGTTCGAGGTATTCAGGGAGGCGTCCCAACTGAGCGCCAGCGCTGGAATTGGGCCTAGTGGGCCGAGCAAGCTCAGCGGCAAGCCGAGCGCGAGGCCGATAGTGAGGAGAAGTGCATTCCGCCAGCGCGTTAATTTCATGATGCCCTCTCAAAGGGGAAAGCTACACAGACCGCGTGCGCCTGATTCCCGCGAGAGGCCCCCCAGCCTCCATCTTGCCGACGGCTTGGGCCACATTTAAGGCCAGGGAGGAACGGTTGTCAAGCGATGTCTTTGAGTGCTCCGCCGGTGCACAATGTGAGAACTCGGAGGCCGGCCGGAAACAAGAGGAGGGCCGAAATGATCGTCGTTACGACGGAAGAAGTCACGGGGCATCGGATCGTTGAGATGAAAGGGCAGGTGTTCGGACTCGTTGTGAGAAGTCGCGGACTGGGCGGCAACATCATGGCCACGCTGCGCTCGCTGGGCGGCGGCGAGATCGTCGAGTACACCCAACTGCTCGAGGACGCTCGCCGGCATGCCGTCGACCGCATGGTCCAGAACGCGACGGCGATGGGGGCGAACGCGGTGATTCGGATGCAGTACGACTCCTCGGAGATCGGCACGACCATGAGTGAGATCGTCGCGTACGGGACGGCCGCCGTCATCGAGCCGCTCAAGAGTTGAGTCGATGCTGCGCAAGGCGATCCTCGCGTACGGCGTGCTTGCGATCGTGGGGGCGATCGCGCTTGCGCTCGCCGGCGTCGGGGTAGGTGTGGTCTTCTACCTGTTCCTGAACGGGGCGATCGTCGTCGCAGCCGTGCTCTTCGAGCGTGGCCGCTACCGTCCGTCGGTCACGCCAGGCGGGTCCTGGCAAGAAACCGGCGAGCGCTTCGTCGATCCCACGACGGGTCAGCTGATGAAGGTCAGGTACAATCCTCAGACTGGAGCTCGGGACTACGTCCCTGTCGAGCCCCACCCACGAACATGAGAACCGCCATCCTATTCCTGCTGGCATTGTTGGCGCTGGTCGTCGGCGCGATCACCGTGCTGGCTTCGCCGACCTACAAGATCACCGCGACGCGGCCGACGCCGTCTCCCTTGTTCGTTATCGGCAATCCGGCGACACCCCCGCCAACCCCGACGCCAACCCCCACGCCAACTGCGACTCCAGCCCCGACGGCAGCAGCGAGCGCCAGTGGCGTCGTCACGTTCTACGTTCCGGTCCATGCGCAGACCATGAACCTGGACTGCGAGACGGCGGCATTGCAGATGGGGCTCGAAGCAATCGGCCATTCCTACTCGCAGAGTGCGCTCTTCGCGCTCCAACCCCAAGATCGTCGGCAGCCTGTCATGGATCCGTCCAACAAGAAAAAAGTGATCCAGTGGGGCAACCCGTACACGAATTTTGTTGGCAAAGTCGAAGGCAGCGACCTCGGACCTACCGGCTACGGAATTTATTACCCGGTCATCCTGTCGATCGCGCAGTCACACGGGGCTCCATCATCGACTGGCGGAGAAGGAGTGTCGGCAGCGCAGGTGTACGCGGCGCTGGCGAAGGGTCACCCGGTACTGGTCTGGGTGGAGACCGGTTGGGAGAACGCGCGCGCCGCAGGATACACAGGTGTCTGGACATCGTGGCCGGACACCGGAAGCAAAAAGATCTCCTACTCGCTCATCGAGCACGTGGTGACGTTGAGCGGTGTGTCACCGACCCAGGTCCGGGTCAACGATCCCTGGAAGAGTGGAAGCCAGTACTGGTTCAGCAAGGCCGCTTTCGAGGCCTCCTGGGCCGACTTCAACAACATGGCCGTCATCCTGCAGTAAGGGCTCGGTCTTCGCGCTTCCCTGCACCTCGGCCTGCGTGCGGACGGGCAAGCCGACCAGCTTGATAAACCCGACCGCCGCCTTGTGATCGAACTGGTCGCCCGAGGAGTAGGTGGCGAGCTGCGGCCGGTAGAGCGAGTACGGCGACGACCGGCCGATCACCTGTGCACTGCCCTTCTGGAGGTTGATGCGGATCGTTCCAGTCACGGCACCCTGGGTGCTCTGGACGTAGGCATCGAGGTCACGCCGGTGGCTGGTAAACCACTTTCCCTGGTACACCATGCGCGCGTACTCCGCCGCGACGGACGCTTTGAAGCGCGCCACCTCGGCGTCGAGCACCAGGTCTTCCAGAGCCCGATGTGCCGCATGGAGGATGACGGCCGCCGGTGCCTCGTAGATCTCTCGCGACTTGATCCCCACAAAGCGATCCTCGATCATGTCGATCCGTCCGATCCCGTGGAGGCCGCCCAACTGGTTCAGCTCGTCGACGAGGGCGACGCCCCCTAATTGGTGACCATCCAGTGCTTTGGGCACGCCCGCCTCGAAGGTCAGTTCGATGACCGCGGGGATGGCGGGGGCGGTGTCCACCGACGAGGTCCAGAGATATGCGTCCTCGGGGGGTTTGAGGAGAGCATCCTCCAGGACCCCGGCCTCGATGGATCGCCCCCACAGATTCTCGTCCACACTGTACGGCGA
>JALYYE010000309.1 GCA_030946735.1 Candidatus Dormiibacterota bacterium | reverse complement strand
TGTCCGGCAGGCCCACCAAACTGCGGTGGATTGGCTGTTGGCGAGAAGGCATAGGCGGGGTTGCTTAAAAGCGAAATCGGTGACCCGCTGGCTGGCTGAGTCCCCACGGATGAAAGCCATTCCGTAGTGGTAAGAGTCGTCGTTACGGTCTCCTGGTTCGGGTAGGTCTGGCTGGTCAAATTGCCGGCATCGTCGTAACCGTTTGTTACGGCGAACGGCTGTCCGGAGATGTTCAGTGTGGAGCTGAGGGGTCGACCTCGGACATCAACGGTATATGCGGTGCAGGTCTCGGGCCAGGGCGGAGTTCCGGCCTTGACGCCGCCGCTGGCAAGCTCACCATCGACATCGACTTTCCGCGTGGCAGTCGGTTCGCTTGTCCGACCTGCGGCCGCGTCGATTGTCCGGTCTACGACGTCGAGCCCAAGCGCTGGCGGCACCTCAACTTCTGGCAGTACGAAACCGTGCTGACGGCGCGCTTGCCGCGGATCAGCTGCGCGCAATGCGGCGTGCTGCAGGTGGCGGTGCCCTGGGCCAGAACGGGCAGCGGCTTCACGGTGTTGTTCGAGGCGCTGGTGCTGACGCTGGCCAAGGAGATGCCGGTGCACGCCATCGCCCGCCTCTTCCAGGAGCACGACCACCGGATCTGGCGCATCATCCACTTCCACATCGAGCGGGCGCGCGCCAAGGAAGACTTCAGCCAGGTCCGCCGCCTGGGCGTGGACGAGACCAGCCGCCGTCGCGGCCACCACTATGTCTCGATCTTCGTCGACCTCGATCGGCCCCGCGTGGTCTTCTGCACCGAGGGCCGCGACGCCGAGAGTTTCGGCCGTTTCAGGCAGGACTTTGAAGCCCATGGCGGCCAGCCGGCGCAGCTCACCGAGCTCTGCATGGACATGGCGCCCAGCTATCGCTGGGGGGCCGCCCGCTACCTCGCCCAGGTGCCGATCACCTTCGATCGCTACCACCTGATCCAGAACCTGAACCGGGCGATGGATCACGTGCGGCGAGCCGAGCAGGAGGTGGCGTCCTCACTGAAGAAGAGCCGCTACCTCTGGCTGACCAATCCGCGCCGGCTCTCGGCGGGACAACGGCGCCGCCTGGCGCAGTTGCGGCACGAGCACCGCGAGAGTGCCGAGGCCTATCGCTTGAAACTGGCCTTCGAGACTTCTACGCCCAGCCGGTGGAGGTGGCCGAGCTCTACTTGGCCGAGTGGGTGGAGATGACGCTCATGAGTCACCTCGAGTCGATGATCGACTTCGCTTGCAGCGTCGCGGAGCATTGGGAGGGCGTGTTGCGCTGGTTCACCAGCAAGGTCTCCAACGGTCTCCTGGAAGCCATCGCCTCGCTGGTGCAGGCCGCCAAACGCCGCGCCCCCGGCTACCGCACCACGCGCAACCTGAAGGCGATCGCCTACCTCGCCGCCGGCAAGCTCGATTTCAGACCGTCCACGTGATCACCCACACGAAATGGCAAAGAGCCCTTGATAGTCTGTCGCTTCTGACTCTGTAAGCGTCGACCGTCGCGGCTAGCGCTCCTCGCCGGGCCGGGTATTTCAGGAGAATCGAGCAGCGCTGGCCAGCTAGCGCCGTAAGAGAGGGTCACCTGCACTTTCCGTGGGTAACCGCCGCTGCGCGGTGAATTAGAAACACGCCGCTCCCAGATACGATTCCGACTCGAGCCGTCTCGAGGGTAAAGGCATGATATTGGATCTGCTGTCCATCGACTGTGACACGCGCCCAGAACGCGACCCTGTTGATCCCGCGCCCGATGCCGCATCTTTGACATGCGCCACGATGACGGACTCGACATCGGCCTGAGACAGTCGGCTCCCAGCCGGATGACGAGCGCCAAGACCAAAGGGTGACTTTCGTAACGCTGCTTGTAGCCGCATCATCGACCGCCGTGACGCCTGCTTCTGCACCGAAGAGATCGCCCGATGCGGCTGTAGTCATGAAAGTGGATCAAAGCCCCTTGCGTTAGACTCGGCCGTCGAGACCCAAGCAACAAGAATCAGGAATCACGGCAACCAATAGCGCGCCCGGCGATCACCTCACGTAAGACGCTCACGCCACTCGGTCGCAACAGCTTTGCCTAAACGTCTGGTGATCTCCGGCGTCGATATCTGAAATACAAAGTCCTTCAACAGTTCCTCTGATCCAGACTCGAAGCCGATGTCATCTCGGCCCTCGATTGCATTCGCCCATTGCTCAAGTTCTTCGGTGCTGATGGCGCCGTCAAGGTATCGATCAAGCGCATTGCGGGCATCACCCCGCGTCAGCGTGACTAGCGGATGATCACTGTCCCAAGGAAACGATTTGAGGAGCCTCGCCGCAGCGGTTACAGGCTTGCGTAAGTGCAGGAGGTCCTGTAGGGCCTCCCTGCGATTTACATCCGTCATGGGTACTTGATCTTTACTGAAACGACCGAACCATCTGGCGCAATCGTCGTCTTGTAGAAAGTGGAGGTCACACCGTCCGGTCCGACCACTTTGGTATAGGTGGCATAAGAGCCGGGAATATTCGTTGCGGGGACGTCAGCAGAGAACTGATATGAACCATTTGACAACCAAACGTGGTTCGATGATTCTTATCGCCTGCTAGATCGTGACGATCGCCAATAGGCACGAAGCTGCCCTCCCAACGCCTACACGTGGCTGTCCAACGACGCCGCC
>JALYYE010000102.1 GCA_030946735.1 Candidatus Dormiibacterota bacterium | reverse complement strand
AGCAGCGCGGCGATGACGACGTCGCGACCGGACTTGATGCCGCCGTCGACGCGCAGGCGTACCCGATGGCGCAGGTCGTTGATCCTGAGTGTCTGTTGCGCCTCGGCCAGTCCGATTTCCCAGGGCATCCCGGCGTTCTTGATCGAAGACAGCGGGCTGGCACCCGTCCCGCCATCCATGCCGGCGATATGCACGACGTCGGCCAGGCCCTTGACCACGCCGGCGGCGATCGTCCCGACGCCCGCCTCCGAGACCAGCTTGACGGAGACCGCTGCCAGCGGATTCACCTGCTTGAGGTCGTATATCAGCTGCGCCAGGTCCTCGATGGAATAGATGTCGTGATGCGGCGGCGGCGAGATCAGTGCGATGCCCTGCTGGGTATGGCGCAGGCGGGCGATCTCGGCGGTCGCCTTGTGGCCAGGCAATTGGCCGCCCTCGCCGGGCTTCGAGCCTTGTGCCATCTTGATCTGGAGCTCGTCGGCGAACACGCAGTACTCCGGGGTAACGCCGAAGCGTCCCGACGCGACCTGCTTGATCCGCGAGTTGCGGTCGATGGGGAGTCCCTTGGTGCGATATCGCGCCGGGTCCTCGCCGCCTTCCCCGGTGTTGCTCTTCCCACCAAGCCGGTTCATGGCGATCGCGATCGTCTCGTGCGCCTCGGCGGCAATGGAGCCGTGCGACATGGCACCAGTCGAGAACCGCCGGAGGATCGCCGCGGCCGGCTCGACTTCATTGAGCGGCACCGCCGGCCCGGCCGGCCGCATTGCCAGCAGGTCCCTCGGATAGGTGGGGGGCCGGTCATTGACCAGCCGCGCGAAGCGCTCGTACGCCGCATAGCCATTGCCATCCGGCCCGGTAGCGACGGCTCGCTGCAGCGCGTGCGCCGCGGCCATCTCCTTCGGCGACGCCGTGGGCGCCACTTCCACTTCCCCTCCCCCGCCTGCGAGGGACGGCAGGGTGGGCGCGTTCACCAGCGCCATCTCGAGTGGCCCTCGCATTTCCTCCAGTGCCTCATCCGCGGCCGCCGTCTTGTCCTGTCCCGGCACCGCCTCGTGGAGCGCGTCGACGACACCGGGGTTGGTGGCGTGGTATTCAGTGCCTTGCTTGTGATGTTTGAAGAAGCCGGGGCTCCCCAGTGCGGGTGATGCGCCGGCAAAGCCCGCGGCATGGTTCGCCAGGACGTGCTGACCGAGGTCGCCGAAGGTCGCGCCACCGATAGGGGATGGCGTCCCCGCGAATCCGAAGTCCACCACGTCGGCATCGAGCCCGATGATTTCGAAAATCTGCGCGCCCTGATAGCTATCGAGCGTGGAGATGCCCATCTTGGCGAGCACCTTGAGGGTGCCATCCTCGAGTGCCTTGACGTAGTGCTCCTGCGCGCCCCGGCCGTCGGCGGCCTCCCCTTTGAGGTGGCCGGTGGCGGCGAGCGCCCTGATCGAAGCCATGCCGAGACGCGGACAGATCGCCTGGGCCCCATAACCAAGCAGGCAGACGATGTGATGGACCTCCCGAGCCTCGTCCGTCTCGACCACCAGGCTGGTCCGGCCGCGCAAACCCTGGCGCATAAGGTGGTGGTGCACCGTTCCGACGGCGAGCAGCGCCGGGATGGGCGCGCGCTCCGGCCCAGCGTCGCGGTCCGTCACGATCAGGACGGAGGCCCCAAAGCGCGCGGCACGCTCGGCGTCTTCCGCGAGCCGCTCGCAAGCTGCCCGCAGGCCGGATGGTCCGTCGGAGACGGCGAAGGTCGCGTCCAGGTCGCTGGACGCAAAGGGTGAGCCGATGGCTCGTACTGTTTCGAGTCCGGATGGAAAGAGGACGAAGGAGTCGAGCTGGACCAGCCGCGCGGCGTCCTCCCCGCCCGATAGCAGGGGCGCCGGGGCCCCCACGTAGCTGCGCAGGGACATCACCAGGCGCTCCCGGAGATGATCGATCGGCGGGTTCGTCACCTGCGCGAAGCGCTGCTTGAAATAGCTGTAGAGAAGCCGCGACGGCCCGGCCAGGACGGATAGCGCCGTGTCGTCGCCCATCGAAAAGATCGGTTCCTTGCCCTGCGTCGCCATCGGGCGTAGCACGTAAGTGAACTCCTCCTTCGTATAGCCGAAGGTGGCCTGGCGGGCAACGAGGTCGGGCATCATCGCCTCATCGGGTTCCCCCGCGTCGACCGATTGCAGATTGTCGTCCAGCCAGCGGCCGTATGGCTCCTGCGCCGCGAGCCGGGTTTTGATCGCGTCGTTTTCCTCCAATCCATCCCGCTCTGGATCGACGCAGAGCATCTCACCGGGTCCGAGCTTGGCGCGACGAACCCGACCGTGTCCGCTGACGTCGATGGCGCCGGCTTCGGACGCGCAGGCGATCAGCCCGTCTTCGCAGACGGCGTAGCGCAGCGGCCGCAGGCCGTTGCGGTCCAGGGTTGCCCCGACGCGGGTGCCGTCAGTAAAGACCAGCCCGGCAGGCCCATCCCAGGGCTCCATCAAACAGGCGTTGAAGCGATAGAAATCGCGGACCGCCGGATCGACGTCGAAGCCCTCCCAGGCTTCCGGCACCAGCATCGCCAGCCCCTGGCGAACGTCGCGGCCACCCCGGACCAGCAGCTCGAGGGCGTTGTCGAGCATGGCTGAGTCGGAGCCCCGTTCATCGATGACCGGGATCAGCAAGGCTTCATCGGCCCATTGCTCGGCACCAAGACGTCCCTCGCGCGCGCGCATCCTGTTGACGTTGCCCTGGATGGTGTTGATCTCACCGTTATGGCAAAGCATGCGGAACGGCTGAGCCCGCTCCCATGAGGGAGCGGTGTTGGTGCTGTAGCGCTGGTGAAAGATCGCGAAGGGGGCGATGAATCGCAGATCGCGCAGGTCGGGATAAAAGGCGGCGAGCTGGTCCGCAGCGCACATCGCCTTGTAGGTGAGGGTCTGGAACGACATCGACGCCACATAGGCGCCCAACCCCGCGGCGCGAATGGCGCGCTCGACGCGCTTGCGCGCTCGGTAGCAGCGAACCTCGGCATCGGCGCTCGATGCGGACGCGTCGACCCCGATGATCGCCTGCTCGATCTGCGGAGCGGTCGATCGAGCGAGGTCCCCGAGAGCCTGAGGCTCCACTGGCACCGGGCGCCAGTGGATCAGGTCGAGATGCTCGGCGCGGCAGGCCTCGTCGAACAGCCGTCGAGTCAGACGTCGCTGGTTATGGCCATCCGCCCCGGGGGCGTTCGACAGGAAAATGACGCCCACACCGAGCCCGACACCGGCTTCAATGTTGATACCGGCGCGCTGCATCCAGTCGCGAAGCAAGGCATCGGGAATCGCCAGCAAGAGACCAGCGCCGTCGCCGGACCGGTGATCCGCGGCCACCGCACCGCGATGGCGGACACGATGCAGCGCTGCAAGGGCGGCCTCGACAATTCCTCGGCTGGCTCGCCCTCCAGCGTCAGCGACGAAACCGATCCCGCAGGCGTCGTGCTCGAATCGAGAGTCGTACAAGCCCGCGTGAGGCACGGTGAGTACCTCACGCTAGCCACTACCGCCGCTTCACGCCACGGACGATTGCACCAAAAGGACGGCACGCCGTCGTACCTTCGATACAACTGCTCCGACCAGGCGGAGCGGCGTTGCAGACACCGCTCTGCGCCGGCATCCGTATCGCCGCCCCCTTCGCCGCCATGGGGCGGGAGGTTCGTCGCGCCCCTCGCTGGTGGCCATGCTAGCCCTCAGCCTGCTGTCTGTCAAACGTTTGGCAGGTACGGTTTTCCTGGTCACCTGGCCCGTGCCAATCGTTTGCCAAGACCGACACGTTACCTAGGCGAACTTACGGACGTTATTGCTCAGGCAGAGCCGGTTCACCAGCAGCTAACGTTGGACCAGGCCGGACACCAATGTGATGGCAGGGAGGGGCGACGGGGCGGGCGGGGACACGCGCCGGGGACGTACTAGCGTCACCCTGGAGGATGTTGCTCGCGCGGCGGGCGTCCACTATTCGACGGTTTCTCGCGCCCTCGATCCCACCACCTACCGGCGGGTGAACATCGAAACCCGCAATCACGTCCAAGCGGTCGCCAAGAAAATGGGCTACCAGCCGGACATGGTGGCCAGCGGCCTCAAGCGCGGCAAGACGAAGACCGTCGCCGCCATCGTCGCCGACCTGGGCAACCCAGCCATCGCCCCTGTGCTCCGAGGGATCGCGAGCCGGCTCGAGCCGGCGGGATTCATGTCGTTGTTCGCCGAGACTCAGGATGATTCCTCGCGCCTGGAGCGGATCCTCAATCACCTGCTGAGCCGGCGGGTCGACGCCATCATCCTCACAGCCGGCCGCGTCGGAGACAGCCGGATCCTCCGCCGGTTCGTTGGGCACGGGATCCCGCTGGTACTGGTGCTCCAGGGCGTGCCTGGCATCCGCTTGCCCTCTTGTACCAACGACGACCTGCTTGGCGGCGCCCTAGCCGCGCAACACCTCCTCGCGCTCGGGCATCGGCGGTTGGCGCAGCTACGGGGTCCGGGGGACGTTCAATCCTTGTCCCAGCGGGCCGAGGGGTTCAGCAAGACGATCGCGGCGGCGGGAGCGACCGAGGTCGTCATCCCGTCAACCGCACCGCTTGGGAACGCGGATGATGGACGCCGCCTGATGCGCTTTGTGCTCGACAGCGAACGGGCGCGACCGACTGGCATCTTCGCCCATCATGACTTGATGGCGCTCGGTGCATTGACGCTGGCAGAGGAGCGCGGTTTGAACTGTCCACAAGACCTTTCAATCGTCGGTTACCACGACCTGCCGAACCTCGAGCGTCTGGTCCCAGCGTTGACCACCATCCGCCAACCGCTCGAAGAAGCAGGACGCGCAGCGTCGGATATGGTCCTGCACATTCTCAACTCCCCCAGCCGGCAACCCCGGTCGCGCCGCCTCGCCCCCACGCTGGTGGTGCGCCAGTCGACTGGACCGGCCCCGGAGCCGGTTGTCCAAACAGTGCGAAAATCAAAGCGATGACCCCGGTCAGTGAACTGATCTCCGTCCGTCACACCGACCTCTACATCGGCGGGTCGTGGCGCCCCGCGTCTGACGAACAGCGCATCGAGGTAAGCGACCCGGCGACCGGCGAGGTGATCGCGACGGTGGCCAGCGCCTCGATTCAGGACGCGCGGGCCGCCGTCGATGCTGCCTCGGAGGCCTTCAGGCCATGGGCTTCGCGGCCGCCTCGCGAGCGCTCCGAGATCCTTCGCGAGGGGTTCCAGCTGATGCTCCGCGACCGCGAGAAGCTCGCCGAGCTGATGGTGCGCGAGAACGGGAAGCCGATGGTCGAGGCACGCGGCGAAGTCACCTACGCCGCAGAGTTCTTCCGCTGGTACTCCGAAGAAGCGGTACGAAACATCGGCTCTGTGTCGATCTCGCCCAGCGGTGTCAACCGCATCCTGGTCGAACACCAGCCGGTCGGTGTTTCGGTGCTGGTCACCCCCTGGAACTTCCCGGCCGCGATGGCGACCCGCAAGATCGGGCCGGCCCTTGCAGCCGGCTGCACTGTCGTCTTGAAGCCAGCATCGGAGACGCCGCTGACCGCGCTCGCGGTGGCCGATCTGCTGGAACAGGCCGGGGTGCCGAAGGGTGTCGTTAATGTCATCCCGTCGAAGCGCTCTTCGGAAGTGGTTACGGCGATGCTCAAGGACCCACGCGTTCGAAAGCTGTCCTTCACCGGATCGACGGAGGTCGGCCGCATCCTGCTGGCGCAGGCCGCGGAGAGCGTGATCAGCTGCTCGATGGAGCTGGGCGGTAACGCGCCCTTCATCGTGCTCGACGATGCCGACCTCGACGCCGCACTAGAGGGCGCCATGATTGCCAAAATGCGCAACACCGGCCAATCCTGCATCGCCGCCAACCGGTTCTATGTCGACGCCAAGGTCGCGGAGAAGTTCGCCGACATGCTGGCGAAGGCCATGGGCGCCCTACCGGTTGGGTCCGGGCTCGACGCGCACGTCAAGGTGGGACCCGTGATCAACGACCCCGCCCGCCAGAAGATGCTCGGCCTGGTGCAGGAGGCCGCCGGCCACGGCGCACGCATCCTCACCGGAGGCACAGCTCCCAGCCGCCCCGGCTACTTCGTGCCACCGACCGTGCTGAGCAATGTTGCGCCCGAGGAGCACATCCTGCAGGAAGAGATCTTTGGGCCGATCGCGCCGATCGTGAGCTTCCGCGATGTCGACCAGGCGATCGAGTACGCGAACAAGACCGACCGGGGCCTCGCCTCCTACCTCTTCACCAGGGACCTGGCGAAAGGTCTCCGGGTTGCGGAGGCGATTGAGTCGGGCATGGTCGGTCTGAACCGCGGCTTCATTTCGGACCCGGCGGCGCCTTTTGGCGGGGTCAAGCAGAGCGGCGTCGGCCGCGAGGGCTCGCACGAGGGGCTGCTCGAGTTCCTCGAAACCAAGTACATCGCGACCAACTGGTAAGCCCGCC
>JALYYE010000037.1 GCA_030946735.1 Candidatus Dormiibacterota bacterium | reverse complement strand
GAGGGTTCATGACCGTAATTCGTGCGGCGCTGGACGAGATGTTCTCCGTCATCGGCCAGATGGTTGGGGCGGTCTTTCGACACGGCCTTCCACTCACCGACAAGATCGCGGCGCGCACGGCGCTCACCAACTTCTTCCTCCACATCCACCCGGTCCGCGTGCGCCGCTCCTGGATTCGCATGTCCTACACGCTGTGCCTCGGCGGGCTGTCGTTCTTCCTCTTCATCGTTCTGACGGTCACCGGGCTCTTCCTGATGTTTTACTACGTCCCCGCCACGCACACCGCCTACCAGGACATGCGCGACCTGCAGTTCGTGGTCACCTTCGGCGGCGTCATCCGCAACATGCACCGCTGGGCGGCGCACGCGATGGTCATCACCGTCTGGCTGCACATGGCGCGTGTGTTTTTGACGGGCGCCTACAAGAAGCCGCGGGAGTTCAACTGGGGCGTCGGCACGCTGCTACTGCTCATCACGCTGCTGTTGAGCTTCACCGGCTACTTGCTGCCCTGGGACCAGCTCTCCATCTGGGCGGTCACGGTCGGTTCGAACATGGCCAAGTACGCGCCCATCGCGGGCCCCTATACCCGCTACCTGCTGCTGGGCGGCCGCGCGGTCGGTGACAATACGCTGCTCCGCTTCTACGTGCTGCACGTGGTAGGCCTGCCGCTGGCGGCCTTCCTACTGATGGTCGTCCACTTCTGGCGAGTCCGAAAAGATGGCTTCAGCGGGGGGCTCTGATTAAGCATGGCTACTGAGGCGCGCGACCGGATCGCGGCCCGCGAGCGGGTGGAACAGCGCCGCCGCCAGGTGGAGGTGCCGTCGACCGTCCGCGACGACAGCGAGGACGAGATGGTCGTCTCCTTCCCCGAGTTCGTCTTCAAAGAGTTCATCGTCGCGGTCGGCATGACCGTCTTTCTGCTCGTGGTCTCGATCTGGCTGCAAGCCCCCTTGCTGGGGCAGGCGAACCCGGGCATGACGCCGAACCCCTCGAAGGCGCCCTGGTATTTCCTCGGTCTCCAGGAGTTGCTCTCCCGCTTCCCGCCGTTGATGGCGGGCGTCGCCTTCCCGACCTTCGTCATCGTGCTCATGATCCTGGTGCCGTTCCTGGATCGCAACCCGAGCCGGCGGCCGTCGGAGCGGAAAGTAGCGATCATCCTGTTCGCGCTCTACACCACAATCGTGGTGGCGCTCGTCATCATCGGCGTCTTCTTCCGTGGCCATGAGTTCGTCTGGGACTGGGGCTGGGTGCTCGGCAACCCCCAGACCTGCGGTGGGGCGCCATGCTAGGGCGCGCCTTCCTGGTGGTGAGCGTGGCCTTCCTGGTCTTGCTCGGCTTCGCCTTCTACCAGGACTTCAGCCGGCCGTGGGCCCCCATCCAGGAAAAGTACGCCGCGCAGTACGGCCAGGACTTTCCCATCGAGGTGCAACAGCTCTTCCCCAAAGTCCAGGTCAACGGCCAGTTCATGGTGGAGCGGTGCATCACCTGCCACGTGCCCGACATCGCGAAAATCGGCCCGCAAAAAGCCGCCCAGCGGCTTGGTCCTAACCATCCGTCCGTGATCACCGACACGGTCTTCGCCAAGTACGGTCAGGAGACCCTGATGTGCCGGCCGGCGGCAGCGGCCGCGAGTCCGTCGGCGAGCGCGTCGGCGAAGGCTTCGGCATCGGCCAAGCCGTCGGCGTCGGCCGCGCCCTCATCATCGGCGGCGCCGGCGACCGCGGCCGCCCCGGGCCCGGCGGCATCACCGGCAGCGTCGGCCTCACCGGCTCCGGTCGCCACGAAATGCCTCGATCCGCGAGCCCAGCCGTACTACGTTCTCGACGCCAATGGCAAGGTCGTCAACGACCCGTCGACGAACAAGCCCGTCATCGCACAGCTCACCGGCTTCATCCCGAATGCCTACAAAGGGTTGGGGATCGACGAGAGCGGCTGCATCATCTGCCACAACGGCAACCGCCAGGCCACCGACCAGGCGGGTGCCCATCAGAACCTGGTGGCGAATCCCTTTGGGACCTTCGACAGGGCGCCCCAGCTCTACGAGAACAACTGCGCCCAATGCCACGGGGCGACGGGTGAGGGCGGTAAAGGGCCGCCACTCAACGACCAGAACCGGCTGGGCTTCTTCAATGACGACTACTACTACCGCTGCATCTACCTGGGCAACACGGGCGACGAGCACCGGGGCACGATCATGCCCGCCTGGGGCGTGAACAAGCTCCTGCCGCAGCCGGTCAACGACAACATCAACCTGCTGGTCCACTGGGTCCGGATGTGGCAGCAGTACACGAGTCGACCATGAGGCGCCAGCAGCTCAAGAACCTGATCGGGACGGCGTTCGCCTTCGCCGTGCTCGTGGGATTCACCGCCCTCGTGATCCTGGCGGAGAATTTGCTCGACGTGACCAAGGCGCATAAGGCGGGTGGCTGATGGCGCCTGCCCTCGTCCAGCTGATCAACCTCTCGCGCGACCCGGGGGCCGGCGATTTCTTTTTCGTGCTGATCTGGGCCGTGGGCACGCTGTTGCTGGTCGGCTACTACTGCTACCGGATGTTCCAGCGGTAGCTGGTCGAGCGCCTGTGGTCGAGCTGCAGTCTGCCCCTGTTGTGACACCGCCCCAGCGCCGGGCAAGTGTCCGGCTGGCGACCTGGCTCTCGGCGGTGCCGGGGCTCGGTCAGCTGTACAACCGCCAACCGAAGAAGGCCGCGATCTTCCTGCTTGGCGTGGTCCTGCTCTTCCTGGTGACGCTGAACATCCCGGGCGCGACCGCCGAGCTGCTGGCGTTCTGGAAGCCGCGTGGCAGCGCGATGGTCCTGCTCTCACTACTGGTGGAAATGTTTTCCCTGCTGGTCTTCATCGGCACCTTCCTGCTGGCGCTGACCTTTTGGTACGACGCCATGCACGACGCGCGCCGCACGGCGCAGGAGCGTAACGGCGAGCGGCAGCCGGGCGGCCGGTGGTGGCTTTTCCACCGATGATGGCGCCGTCGGTCGGTACACTCGTGGGCGTGCCTGCGGTAAGTGTCGGTCCGCTGGATTGCGCCGGCCCGAACGCCTGCGACATCGTCAACGTCTATACCAGCATCTTCTGGATCGCGATGGCGGTGCTCGTCATCGTGGGCGGACTCCTCGTCTACGCGGCCCTGCGCTTCCGCCGAACCAACGATCGGGAGCCGGCCCAGGTGCACGGCAACCCCCGCCTGGAGATCCTCTGGACAGCCATCCCGGTGGTGATCGTGTCGTTCTTGTTCGTCCGGACCACGCTGCGGATGGACTACGTGCGGAACGGGCCCCCGCCGGCGCAGACCATCCAGGTGACCGGCATCCAGTGGGCCTGGTCCTTCAAGTACCCGAACGGCAAAACCAGCTTCGGCACGCTGACCATTCCCGTCGGCCAGGTGGTGCGCCTGCAGGTCACGAGCAAGGACGTGCTCCATTCCTTCTGGGTGCCGCGGCTGGGAGGCCAGATCTATGCCAAGCCCGGCTATCAGAACAGCGGCTGGATCGAGGCCAGCCAGACAGGCAGCTACTACGGCCAGTGCAACGAGCTGTGTGGCGTTTCGCACTACGCGATGACGCTCCAGGTCAACGCGGTGTCAGCGGATCAATACCAGGCGTTTCTCAGTGGTGCGCCTCCCCCCGGAGGCGCCGCGGCCGAGAAGGTGAGCGGCGCACCCGCCGCCGTCAACGTCGGGGAGACGGACGATCTGAAGTTTGGACCCGCCACGGTCACCGCCAAGGTGGGTGACGTTATCCAGTGGAAGAACGATGGGACCGCCGTTCACAACGTGATCTTCGACAACAATCAGGTCCCCAGCTCGGATCCGATGAATCAGAATGACACGTTCGAGGTCAAGTTCACAAAGGCCGGAACCTACAGCTACGTCTGCAAATTCCACGAGGCCAACAACATGCGGGGAACCGTCACGGTGAGCGGAGGATAAAGGAGGCCTATGGCTAGCATCGCTCTGC
>JALYYE010000018.1 GCA_030946735.1 Candidatus Dormiibacterota bacterium | reverse complement strand
CAGCGATCTCGTTCTCTTCGTCCTGCGGCGTCATGAACTTGAGATGCGCGAAGCGGTCCTCGTCCGCCTTGATGGCGGCGACGATGGGCGCCACGCTGCTGTGGACCTGCGACTTCGCGGTGGCCAGCTGCGGCTGGATCTTGGCGGCGACTTTCGAGCTGGAGACCGCCTGCGTCACCTGCGTGGTGCAGCCGGCTTCGGCGGTGTTGAGCTTGGCGATGACAGCATCGCCCGCCTTCTTGACCGCGCTCACCAACACCACCTTCGAGTGCTCGTCGGCCGGTTGGACAATGGCGACGCTGTTGTGGTCGTCGTGCGAAACGATGATCAGGGTCGTGGGTACAGCAGCCACGGTCAGCACGCTCACCGCGGTGACCGTGATGATGCGTTCGCTGATCCACGTAGTCAGGATCGTGAACATTACGCTTGCAGCCTCCTTGAGGATCCCGGTCCTCTAGCAAGATGAACGCACCATAAATGCGAGCCATCGGTGCTCGTGGCTGACTGTTACCGGGTTGTACCGGGGGCGGCCCGAGGTGCGACCAGATTGTGGGATCGCCGTGACGCCCCTACCCTGCCCTCCCTGGCAAGCAGCGGAGGGAAATGAAGCAGGCTGAACTCGGAGTTTGTGTTGACGCCTAAACTCGAGCGCGGCTATACTTCTGCCCAACAATGGACTTCGGGCAGAGGGGGTGCAATCCAGTTTGTCGGAGATCAAGGTCCGGGAGAACGAGACCTTCGAGAGCGCCCTACGCCGCTTCAATAAGAAGATCAAGCAGAACGGTGTTCTCTCCGAGGTTCGCCGGCGTGAGCACTACGAAAAGCCCAGCGTAAAGCGCAAGAAGAAGATCGCGGCGGCGCGCAAGCGGCGGGCTCGCACGACGTAGTCGGCGCGCCCTGAGGGGAGCAGATCCCTGCTGAAAAGATGAGGCAGCGCAGCTCATCGGCGATCGAACAACTCCGGCGGCGCGGGCGGCTGTTCGCACGCGACCTTCGGTTGGGGCACATTGGCGCCGGCAGGCGCTGGCCGCCCTACCTCCGGCCTGCCGCCATCACCCTGATCCTGGCGCTGGCGACGGCCCTTGTGGTCGCCCAGAACTTCCTGCCAAACCGACTCAACTTGCGGGCCGGCGAGGTGTCCAGCCAGGACGTCGTCTCGCAGCGCTCGGTGCGCTATGAGAGCCAGACCAGACGCGATGAGGCGCGGGCCGCCGCTGCCGCACAGGTGCCGGACCAGTTCGATGGCTCGGTCAGCATCCAGCAACGCCAGGCGATCGATTCATTGGCGACCAAGGTCAGCGACCTCCGCCGGTCGTCGACCTCCGGGCCCGACCGTTCCGCACAGCTGAGCCTGCTGGAGCCGCAGCTCAGCGATGCCCAGCGGCAGTATCTCCTCCAGGCTGACGAGGGCACGGTGGCGATGGTCTTCAAGAGTGCGGGTGACATCCTGCAGCAGCTCGAGAGCAACGGCATCAAAGCCGACACGCTGAAGAGTGCCTCGGACACCGCGCAGACGCGGGCCGCGGCCCTCAAGCTCGATGCGACAGGCGCCTCGTTGGTGGCTACCCTGGTTCGCGCCAACTTGAAAGTCAATTACAACCAGGCCGACACTGCGCTCAAGCGACAGCAGGCGAGCGACGCCGTGCCCGCGGTCTTCGTGACGGTCGCCCAGGGACAGACCATCATCCGCTATGGCGACCTCGTAACCCCCTTTCAGCTCGAGGAAGCCCAGGCGGTCGGCCTGCTCGCTCCGAAGGCCGACTGGGCGCGCATCCTGGCCGTCCTCATGCTGGTCCTCATCCTGTTCGCGGTCGCTCTCGGGTACCTGATGCAATTCCGGCCGGCGATCCTCCGTGATCCGCGACAGCTCGCCACCCTTGGCGGGTTGATGCTGGGCCTGCTGCTGGTGGCCAAGCTGGTGGTCCCCATCAACCCCAACACCCAGTACCTGATCCCGATGGCGGCCGTGGCGCTCCTGGTTGCCGCCTTGATGGACACAGGCCTGGGCATCATCGTCGCCCTGGCGGTGGGTTTGCTAACCGGCATCGTCGCCGACAACGTGCTGCCGCTTACGCTCGTCGGCTTCCTGGGCGGCGCGATCGGCTCGATCTACGTCCACCGGCTCGAGCGGCTTGGCCAGTGGGTAACCGCCGGCATTCTCGTCGCCGGCGCACAGTTCGTGACGCTGGTCTCACTTTCGCTGATCGAGCGCCATCAATCGCTCGACGAAATTCTCACGACCGGCGTGCTCGCCCTGATCAACGGCCTGCTCTCGGCGTTGATCGCGGCCGGCCTTCTCACCTGGCTGGGCGAGATCACCCGCGTCATCACCCCCATGAAGCTGCTGGAGTTGATGACGCCGAACAACCCGCTCTTGAAACGCTTGATGGTAAGCGCTCCAGGTACATACAACCACTCCATCGTGGCGGCCAATTTGGCTGAAGCCGCCGCCGAGGCCGTCGGCGCCAACCCGGTGCTGGCGAGAGTCGGCTGCTACTTCCACGACATCGGCAAGATCCGACGGCCTCACTTCTTCGTCGAGAACCAGGCGGACATCGGCAACATTCACGAGAATCTATCGCCGACGACGAGCTCGGACATCCTGAATGCGCATGTCAGCGAAGGCGTCGAGCTGCTCAAGCAATATCACTTCCCAACCGCGATCCGAGAGATCGTCCAGCAGCACCAGGGAACAACCGTCAAGCGCTATTTCTACCGGCAGGCGCTCGAACAAGGGCTCGATGTCCGCGAGGACGACTTCCGTTATCCGGGCCCCCGTCCGCGCTCGAAAGAAGCGGCCATTGTCATGATCGCCGACACAGTCGAGGCGTCAGCCCGAACCCTCAAGGATCGGAGCACTGAAGGGATCCGCGACCATGTCCATCGCATGCTCCAGGGATTCGTCCGCGACAGTCAGCTTGATGAATGCGACCTGTCCTTCCGCGATCTTCACCTGGTCGAAGAGGCGATGGCCAACATGGTCGTCAGCATCTACCACGCTCGGATCGAGTATCCGGCCGCGGTCGGCGAGACCGCGAAGGGGGGAGCCGCCGTCGACACGACGGGCGGCGGACACGATGGGACCCTGGACGCCGAGGACAAGACGATCCCCCTACCTCGCCCGGCGACGAGGCCACGCCCGAGCCCCTCGTAACTACGTCGCCCGGGAGGCGACCAGCTGGTGTCGTCAGGCCGCCAAGTACAGGTGCAATCTTCAAGCCCGCGTTTGCGATATCTCCGTAGTGCTGCTTTCGGGCTCGGTCATCGTGCTTGCCTACGTGGCGGCGGCTGCCGTGATCGTTCCCGCCGCCTCCATGATTGGCTTTGGCAAAGTCCCGAAATTCTTGCGTCGTGGGAGTGACCCGGGGAAGGCGCGCACGCGGATGGAAGGCACCGGGCTACTCCTGATTGGCGCGTTCATTCTTGCTGATGCCCTGGCGGCGGACCTTGGCCGGCGCTCGTCGGTTCCACAAGACTGGATCCTGTTGGTCTGGGTGCTGCTGGCGGCGGGCCTGATCGGGCTTCGCTACATCGCCGGCCGCGGCGACGCGAAGTCCAGGAAACCGACGGCGTAAAGTCCCCGCCGCGGGTACGATGGTGGCGTGCTCATCGAGATGAGCCGTTTGGGTCCCGCGTCCATCGCCTCGGGCGTGGATCTGGATGGGCTCGAAGTGCTGTTGCAGACAGCCGCCCGCACGATGAAGCTGCCTGATGAGAGCGTCACGGTCGTTACTCTCACCGGAGATGGGCACCTGCGAGACTACAACAGCCGGTATCGCGGGCTCGACGAGCCCACTGACGTGCTCGCTTTCGCCGCCCGCGAGCAGCCGACCGACCAGCGCTTCCAGGCACCGCCCGGCACGCAAGACTGGCTGGGTGACATCGTGATCTCCGTGCCGCGCGCGCGACGGCAGGCCAAAGAGGCGGGCCACCCGGTGAATGACGAAGTACGCCTTCTGGCGGTGCATGGTTTCCTGCACCTGCTCGGCTACGACCACGCCGAGCCGGAGGAGGAGGTCGCCATGACCGGGCTGACCAAGCGGATCCTGGCCGAAGCCCGATGACGCCTCACTCCGACGCAGAGTTCGAGGCAGAACGGATTGGCAGCCCCAGCCGAGCGCGCCGCGTCGACCTGCGCCGCACCCTTTACAGCTTTCGCCACGCGGGGCGGGGCTTTGCCTGGGCGCTGTCTTCGCAGGCGAACCTGCGAGTGCACATGCTGATCGCGTTCGTCGTGCTGGTGGCGGCGCTGCTATTTCGCTTCACCGCGATCGAATTCGTCGGACTGGTGCTGTGCTTCGCGGTCGTGATCGCGGCCGAACTGTTCAACACCACACTGGAAGTGCTGATCGATTACGCGTGGCCGGAGCACCACCCGATGATCGGTCGCGCGAAGGACGTTGCGGCGGCGGCGGTGCTGGTCGCCGCGGGCGCTGCCACCCTGGTCGGCGCCCTCCTGTTTGCCCGCCATATCTTTCACCTCTCGTGACTTCGGCCGCTGACGTCGTCACGGCGGCCCTCGATGCGCTGCGCGCGCGGGACTGGGACGGCTTTGCCCAGCGGCTGCACCCGGATGTTGTGCATCGAACGCCCGGGGTGCCCGAGCCGATCCTCGGCCGGGAGGCCTTCGTGGTGCTGAGCCGCCAGGCCGTGGCCCGCACGCCGGATGTGACCTTTGAGGTCGAGCGGCTCGTGACGGAAGGCGACACCGTCGTCGTTATTGGCGACTGGACCTACACGGGTCTCATGGGGAAGGTTCGCCAGCCTTCGGTCAGCGTCGTCGAGGTTCGCGACGGCCAGATCTGGCGCGACCTAGAGTACGTCGGCCTGGCGATCTAAGCAAGGGATCTCCCGCAGGCAAAATCACCAGCTGAGCGTTACAGCCTCGTGACGGGACGCATCGCGGTCATCGACGACGAGGCGCCCAACCGCGCGTACCTGCAGACGCTCCTCGGCACGGCTGGGTTCGATGTGCAGGCGGCCGCCGACGGGAACGGAGACGTGGCGCTGGTCGAGAAAGAACGTCCCGACCTCGTCCTTGTCGACCTGATGATGCCGGGGGTCGACGGCTTCATGGTGTGCGAGCGGATTCGCAAGGGTCCAGTGGGCGCCGACACCCAGATCGTGGTTCTCTCCGCTGCTGACGGGCTGGATGGAAAGGTTCGGGCGCTCGAGCTCGGAGCCGACGACTACCTCGTCAAGCCTATCGAGTCGCGCGAGCTGGTCACTCGCATCAAAGTAATGCTCGACCGCAGTGAGCGCCTTCGTCAACGAGGTTCGCACGCGCGCGGCCGGCTGACGGTGGTAGCGGGCGCCAAGGGCGGCATCGGGACTAGCACCGTCGCCATGAACCTGGCGGCGCTCCATGCTTCTGGCAAGGGTGCCGACAGCGTCGTGCTGGCGGACCTGGCGGTCCCGGTTGGCACCCTGGGCAGCATGCTCAACATCGAGGCCCCTGACCGTTGGGCCTGGGGCGAGGTCCTTGACGACGGCGCGGCCAGCGCCTATCGTCTCGCGAACTACCTCATGCGCAACCCCCAGGTGCCGGTCCGGCTGCTGCCGGGCGTGCGTCGCGACTCAGCCTACCGGGACGTGGCACCGGAGGCGATCAGCCGCTTCGCCAGCTCGCTGCGCGGGCTCGCGGAAACCGTCATCGTCGATCTGGGAAACCAGCCTTCGCCGTTCGCTCCACCGCTCTTGCGCGAGGCCAATGTCATCGTGATCGTGGTCGAACCGGAAATCATCGGTGTCGAGCTCACCCGGCAATTTCTGGAGCGGCTGCACGAGACCGGCATCCTCAGCCATCGGATTCGCGTGGTTATCTCGAATGCGCACGGCAGCCTGCAGCTGAGCCGCACCGAGGTGGCGGCGGCATTGAGGATGGACGTGGCGGCCATGATTCTGCACCAACGCGATGAGTTCTCTGCAGCGAGCAAACGGCGGCTCCCGATCGTCATTCACCATGCACAGTCACCGGCGACGGCGCAATTCAGCGAGTTGATACACGCTGTCGTCGCGGTCTGAGCTGGTCCGCACGTCGGTAAACTGAGCATCATTCCCGCAACGTCTACCGCTATCGAACCGCGTCGTCGCACGGTCGTGCAGATCTCCGCCCTCCAGTACCCTGAGTTCCGCCGCTATTTCACCGGGCAGGCGGTGTCCGTCGTCGGTACCTGGATGCAATCGGTGGCTGCCGCCTGGCTCGTGCTGCAGCTTTCGCACAACTCCGCTCTGGCCCTCGCGCTTTTTGGCGTCTTCAGCTATGCGCCGGTGCTGCTCTTCGGGCTCTACGCCGGTACCCTGGTGGATCGCTTTCCCCATCGGGACGTGCTGCTGCTCACCCAGGTCTTGTCGCTCGTCGGTGCCGCCTTGCTTGCCGTGCTGACGGCGACGCACACCATCACCTTGCCGATCGTCCTGCTGCTAGCGGCCGCGTTGGGGGTAAACCAGGCGCTCTATTTCCCGGCGCGCCAGGCGACCGTCCTCGAGATGGTCGGCCGGGGCGAACTGGTCAGCGCCGTCGCTTTGAATTCCATTGCCTTCAATCTCGCTCGGATCGTTGGCCCGGCGCTGGGGGGCATCGTGATCGCGACGCTCGGTGTGGCGGCGTGCTTCTGGATCAACGCCATCACCTACCTGGGGGTGATGGCGGCACTGCTGACCATCCGCCGCCGGCCGCTGAGCGCCGGCCCACCGCAGACGGCGCTCCAGCTCATCGGCGAGGCTTTGCGCCACGTTGTGCAGACACCGGCACTGGCCGGCCTCTTCGCGCTGCTGTTCGTCGCCGGGACTTTCGGCGCGAACTTCAACCTGGTGCTGCCCTTGTTCACGCGCATAGTCCTGCATGCCAACGCCGACACCCTCGGCTATCTGTTTGCGGCACAGGGCCTGGGGTCGCTTATCGGGGCGCTGACCATGACGCTCGCCGGTGGGTTTCTGCTGGAGCCGCGCCGGATCGTGATGGGCGCCCTTCTCTTCGCCGGGATGGAGCTGCTCTTCCTGGTGGTTCCCGACTTCACCCAGACGATCTTGCTCCTCCTAGTGATCGGATGGGCCTTTGCGGTCTACTCGATCGGCACCAACACCTTCGTGCAGGTGCGATCCCCCGACCGCATGCAGGGTCGCATGGTGAGCCTCTACTCGATGCTGTTCATTGGGGTGACGCCGATCGGCAACGTCTTCGCCGCCATCGTCGCCCACTTCCTCGGCCCGTCCGCGGCAGTCTGGCTTGGGGGAGCGCTGACCGCGGTGGCCGGCCTCGCGGTTCTCGTGTTCTTTCTGTCTAGACGCGATTGAACTCGGTCATGCCACGCTCGAGTCCTTGCTCGATGGTCAGCTGCACCGCGTCGGCGACGCGCGACACGATGTCGGGAATCTCGGCTTGCTCGGCCGAGGTAAACGGGCTGAGCACGTAGTCGACGCCGCTACCTGGGGGGCGGCCGATGCCCACGCGAAAACGAATGAAATCCTTGCTGCCAAAGGAGGCGATCAACGAGTCCATGCCATGGTTGCCGGCGGAACTGCCGCCCTTGCGGATCCGCAGCCGGCCGAAAGGAAGGTCGAGCTCGTCATGGATTACCAGGGTGCGTTCGAGCGGCACCCCGTACTTCGCGCGCAGCGCCTTGGCCGCCTCCCCCGAGAGGTTCATCATGGTCTGGGGCTTGGCGAGCACCAGCTCGCGATCACCAACCCGGATGCGCCCGGTCAGCGACTTCGCCGCGCGGTCGGTCAGTTGAGCCGTCTGTCGACGCGCCAGCTCGTCAATGACCAGGAAGCCGACGTTGTGGCGGGACCGCTCGTATTCCCGGCCGGGATTGCCCAGCCCGATCACGAGCCAGCGGTCGGACGGTGCCGGGAGGGTGGGTTTGCGGCGGAACATCGTCCCGTAGCGTAAAGCACGCAAAAGGCGGACCCACCGTTGCGTTGCACTTTCGCCAGCCTTGGATTTCCTGCAGCGTCACCTCAACGCTCGGTCGATTCGCGCCTCCCTATGGATCGCGGGCCTGATCGCCCTGCTCGCCGCCGTCGCCGGCTGGGTACTACCGGCCCAGCCGTACCCGGCACCATGGGTTTGGATCAGCTTCATGGGCATGTGCATCGTGGACGACTTCCTGCTCGGCTCCAAGCAAGAGGCCCGCTGGGGCGAGCTGCCCAAAATCACGCTGCTCGCGGCCATCATCGTGTTCCGTCGCCATCCCGAGATCACCCTGCTGGTCGCAGTAGTCGCGGCCCCGCTTGGCAGCCTCTTGAAGAGTCAGAGCTGGTCGGCGCAACTCACGGCGACGGCGCAGTGGATCCTCGCGGCGGTCTTGGGGGCCTTCACCTTCCGGGTCGTCGGGTTTAGCGACACGCCGCACTTCCTGGTCGCGACCGCCGCCTTGATGGCCGCGTACTACGGGCTGGGACCGGTGCTCAGCGCGAGGTTGGAGGCGACGCTGACCGGGACTGATTTCCGCAGTGCCTTCGCGGTCCACCGGCGGCTCGCGGTTTCGCTCATGGTGGCGGGCGCGCTGCTCGCCCTGGCCTGGCGCACCTCCTGGCTCGAGCCGGCGGCCCTGAAGGTTGCCGACGGCGCGCTCGTCACCGTCGCCGGGATCTTTCTCGGCTTCCTCTTCGGCGGTCGCCCGAGTCGGGTCCTCGCGCCATCGGCCCCGCTCCCGGTCCGGCCCCTGCTGGCCGCCGGCGCGGTGCTGATCCTCAGCGAGTTCACCCCGGGACCGCTCTCCTGGCTGCTTCCACTCGGCCTGGCCGTCGTCGCCGGCATCTGGGCTGTCTGGAAGCATCTCTACCCGGTCGCCTGCGGGGCGCTCGGCGCCTACTGCAACGAGGTCGTCCGGGCCGCCAATGCAGGGCGCATGCCGGTTGAAGGCCACGAGCTGGTGGCGGGGGTCAACGGCCGCTCCGGCATCTACGTCCTCGCTGGTCCCCACACGAACTTCGCCTGGCTCGATGATCGCTTCGCCTTGCCGCCGCCGTTTCCCGGCATCGTTAGCGCGGGGGACATCATGATCGCAATCGGGATGGCCTGGTTCGTCGCCATGTTGATGCTGCGGAGACCTTCAGTTGTCGGCGAGGATACGGCCGGCCACAGCGCCGACCACGACGACGTCCGGGGCGACGCGACGGCCGCCGCGTGATCCGGATCGGGGCGATGTCGTTGGGCCGCCCGGCCCTTGCGTGCGCAAGTCGCGCGTGGTTCTTTGATCCAGATGCGCATCTGGCTGTTGTTGCTCGCGTTGCTGATGCCGGTCGGCGCCCAATGGCACCTTCCCGTCACCGGGTCCACTCCCGTCGAGGTCTACGAGCTGGCCCCCACCCCGGCACCGCTCCCGGTTATCAAGGCGGGGTCGGCCATCCTGGTCGATCTCGATAGCGGCGAGGTCCTCTTTCAGCTCGATCCGCATGCGCGCCGTGCTCCCGCCAGCCTTACCAAAGTTGTGACGGCACTCGTCGCCCTCGACCGCCTGCGGCTTGACCAGGTGGTCACGGTCCCGGTGTCGATCAACCAACTCCCCTGGGATTCGACACGCATGGGACTGCGCGTGGGCGAGCGGCTGACGGTGCGCGAGCTGATGTACGGCCTGTTCCTGAACTCGGGAAACGACGCGGCGATCACCCTTTCAGAGGCCGCCATGCCGCGCACGAGCTTCATGGCGCTGATGAATACTCGGGCGGCCGCGCTCGGTATGGCCGACACGCACTTCGTCAACCCGATCGGCCTGGACGATCCCGACCACCTCACGTCCGCATCCGACCTCGCCCGGGCCGCCACCGAGTTGATTCGGCGTTTCCCGGAGGTCGCGGCGATGGCGGCAGCGCCCAGCCTCACCTTGCCGGCGACCTCCATCCATCATGCCTACCCCCTCTACAACCTCAATGAGCTGATTCGCAAATATCGCGGTGCCTCCGGGCTCAAGACCGGCTGGACCGGCCGGGCCGGCGGATGTCTGATTGCCACCGCGAGGCGGGACGGCCGCCAGCTGATGGTGGTCCTGATGGGGTCGCCGCGCATCTTCGCCGAGGCGGCGGCCTTACTCGATTACGGCTTCGCGCGTCCGTCCTAACGGCGACCCGTCCTAAGCTGACCCTGGCACTGATGTGAGTCTGATCTCCAACATCCTCTTTCGACTCAATTACCGGCGTGGGATAACCCCGTGGGATAGTGGCATCCCGCCGCCCGAACTGATCGAGGTCATCGAGGGCGCGCGCCAACTGCCTACCGGCCGGGCGCTCGACCTCGGTTGCGGCACCGGAACGACAACCGTCTACATGGCGAGCAAAGGCTGGGAGGTAACCGGCGTCGATTTCGTACCGAGGGCGATTCGTGTCGCGCGTGCCAAGACGGTGGACGGCCTGCAGGTTACCTTCCTCGTGGGGGACGTTACGCGGTTGCATGCCCTCCCCATCGAGCCCGGCTTCGACCTGCTCTTCGACCAGGGATGCTTCCACTCCCTTCCAGAGGCCTCCCAACCCGCTTACGCACGGGAGATCACCCGCGCAGCCCGGCCCGGCGCAACCTACTTGCTCTATGCCTTCGGCCGCCAGGCGGAAAGGCGCCGCCGATTCTTTCCGAAGGGCATCACGCCCGATGGGGTGCGGGCTCGCTTTTCAGAGTTCCAGCTGGTCGAGGCGAGACCGGGCACCGATCCATTTGGCTCGCACTGGTACACGTTGCATCGCCGCCGCTGACTCCTCAGATGTGATTCGTTTGACGTCAGGGACGCGATGGTAAGCTGACCTGCGCACGCCCCGGCTCGGTGCCGAGGGCGCATTTTTGCTTGGTCCGAAATCGATGACGCAGACCCTGCTCGAATTGCTCGACACCCTCCCGGCGCACAGGCGGCTCGAGGGATGGTGGAACGCGCCCGGCGGCACCCTGGAGGCGCACGGACTTCCCTCGAGCGCACTGCCGGTCTTCGCGGTCTGGCTCGCCAGGCGCGCCGGGCGGTCGGTGGTCGCGCTGGTGCCCGACCCGGAAGGGTCGTTTCAAGAAGCCGGTGCCTGGTTCCGCGATGACGTGCGCACGGTGGTGTACCCCGCGGTCGAGACCTTGCCCTTTGATCGCCTCGCGCCGGATGAGGAGACCGTGCGGCGGCGGTTGGAGGCGATCGACGCGCTGGGCGCCGAAGAGCCGGCCGTCTGCTTTACTTCCTGGGCGGCGATGACACGACCGACGCTGGCCCGCGACGCGCTTCAGCGCTGGGCCTTCAGGCTCAAACCGGGAGAGACCTACATAGTCGACGACCTGGTGCGGCGCTTGACCACCCTCGGGTACCGGCGGGAAGCGCTGGTCCAGGGCCGCGGCGAATTCAGCCTGCGCGGCGGTATCCTCGATTGCTTCCCGCCCGACCGGCGGCGCCCCCTCCGCAGCGAATTCTTCGGCGACGAGCTCGAGTCCCTGCGCGAGTTCGAGGTCGAATCGCAGGGGTCGGTCGGCGATATCGCCGGGGCGCGCATCCTGCCGGCTGCCGAGATCATCCTGACTCCGCAGGCGGTGGCGGCCGCCGATGCGCCACTGCGTGCGATCGACTTCAATCGCACCCTTCCCGAGGTTCGCGACCAGTGGCTGGCGGACATCGAGCGGGTGCGATCGGGCGCCTATTTCGACGGGATCGAAGGCTTCCAGGCCTACCTCGATCCATCGCAGCCGACGCTCTTCGATCATCTGCCGCCGGACGCTCTTACCCTGTCGCTCGACGGGCGGCGATCCCTGACGCAGGCCGAGCAACGCGAGCAGGAGCTCCGAGAGCTGGTGGCGACTGAGATCGAGCGCGGCGAGCTGCCGGATGGACTGCGGCCGGGACTGGTGTCGATCGATCGCCTGCGACAGGCCGCGAGCGGCTGGCGCCGGCTCGAGGTTGCCCGTGGCGCGGAGCTCGGTTCGATCGACCTCGGCTTCGAGCCGGTGGATGCCTATGCCGGCCGGATCGACGCCTTCTCCGATCGAGTCCGGACCGACGCGCGCGCAAAGTCACGCGTTCTGATCGTGACCCAGCAGGAACCACGGCTCCGAGAGCTGCTCGAGGATCGCGATGTCTACCCGGCGGGCGGCGTTTTCTTGTGGTCGCAGACACCGCTGGCGCCCGGCCTGGTGGTCCTCGGGAACCAGCCGGTGGCGCAGGGCTTCCGCGTTCCATCGCAGCAGCTCGAGGTTTACGGCGACACCGACCTGTTCGGGGGGTTGCGCCAGCGAGTCCGCCGCGGCGTGGTGCGGGCGCGGTCGGCCACCTGGGAGCTGGAGTTCGAGCCCGGCGACCTGATCGTCCATGTCGACCACGGGATCGGACGCTTCACCGGTATGCGGTTGATGGGAGAGGAGGGCCAGGAGCGCGAGTACATGCAGCTCGAGTACGCGGACGGCGACAAGCTGTACGTGCCCGTCGAGCACCTCGACCGCGTTCAGAAATACGTCGGCGGCGGCGATGCAACGCCGAAATTGCAGCGACTCGGCACCGGCGAGTGGGACCGGGCCAAGCGGAAGGTGCGCGAGTCGGTCGAGGAAGTCGCGCACGATCTGCTCGAGCTCTATTCGAAGCGCCAGCTGGTTGAGGGTCACGCGTTTTCGGAAGACGGCCCCTGGCAGCAAGAGCTCGAGCAGTCGTTTCCCTACGACGAAACACCGGACCAGATCCGCGTCATGGAGGAGATCAAGGCTGACATGGAGGACTCGCGCCCCATGGACCGGCTTCTCTGCGGCGATGTCGGCTTTGGCAAGACAGAGCTCGCCGTGCGTGCCGCCTTCAAGGCCGTCATGGACGGCAAACAGGTGGGCGTCCTGGTTCCGACCACGGTGCTCGCCCAGCAGCACTACCTGACCTTCCGCGACCGCTTCCAACCGTTCCCCGTCAAGGTGGATATGCTCTCTCGCTTCCGCTCCGATGCGGAAGCGACCGACGTCCTGCGGCGGCTGATGGTCGGCGAGGTCGATGTCGTGATCGGCACCCACCGGCTGCTGCAAAAGGACGTGCGCTTCAAAGACCTCGGCCTCGTCATCCTGGACGAGGAGCAGCGTTTCGGCGTGATGCAGAAGGAGAAGCTCAAGCAGCTGCGCGCCTCGGTCGACGTGCTCTCGCTCTCCGCCACGCCGATCCCCCGCACGCTCCACATGGCGCTCGCCGGCATTCGCGACCTATCGGTCATCCAGACGCCGCCCGAGGAACGGCTCCCCATCAAAACCTTCGTGACGGCGGACGACGACGACCTGATCAAGGAGGTCATCCAGCGCGAGCTGCAGCGCGGTGGCCAGGTTTTCTACGTCTACAACCGAGTGCAAACGATCAAGAAGGCCGAGGAGCGTGTCAAGCGGCTGGTGCCGCAGGCGAGGGTGCTGGTTGGCCATGGCCAGATGCCGGAGTCGACGCTGGCCGAGGTGATGGTGAAGTTTGTCACGGGTGAGGCCGACGTGCTCGTCTGCTCGACCATCATCGAATCCGGGCTCGACATTCCCAACGCGAACACCATCGTGGTGGTCGATGCGCACCGCATGGGGCTGGCCCAGCTCTATCAACTACGCGGGCGTGTTGGCCGCGCCGGGCAACGCGCTTATTCCTACTTCCTCTATAACCCGCTCCGGTCCCATTCGGAGAACGCCGACAAGCGGCTCGACGTCATCTCAGAGCTACACGACCTGGGGTCAGGATTCAAGCTGGCCCTCAAGGATCTCGAGATCCGCGGGGCGGGGAACCTGCTCGGGGTCGAGCAGCACGGCGCGATTGCGGCCGTCGGCCTGGAGCTGTACAACTCCATGTTGCGCGACGCGGTTGAGTCGCAGAAAACCGGGACACCTGTCGAGCTGCCCGCTGGGCTCACGCTCGACCTGCCGATCGAGCACTTCCTTCCACGGGAGTACGTGCCGGACGAGAAACTTCGCCTGCAGGTCTATCACGACCTCGCCGCCGTGGTCGACGAGCAGGGGCTGGAATCGGCCGAGCGCAACCTGGCCGATCGCTTTGGCAAGCCACCCACGCCGGTACGCAACCTTCTCTATGCGTTGCGGGTCAAGCTGCTGGCGCGCGCCGCCGGAGTCGCGGCCGTCGAAACCGACGGTGACTGGCTGGTGATGCGGCTGCCCGCCGGCTGGAATGGTGACGAGCGACGGCTGGAGTCCCAGTTCCGATCGATCCTCTACGTGCGCTTCGGCAAGGTGCGGGTCTCCATGACCCAGGCCGGTGCCCAGTGGAAGGAGCGCCTGATCGACGTCCTCGGCGAGATCGAGCGCCTGGGTCGCATC